>CAIYYV010000176.1 GCA_903930425.1 Akkermansiaceae bacterium
CTTCGATTCGAAGTTCGATGTTTGTATTTCGCACCTCTCCCATATTTTATAATAATAATATCATATTTCATTGTTTACGCGCCGTCTTGGCGGTGCTAAATTCACAATTCATGGCGGTTTTCGTAAGGCCGCCGTGCCCTAAAGTCCACCCGTCCACTTATGAAAATTCATCATCGCTTGTTTCGCTTGATTGTGACCGCCATGCACCTGACACCACCTGCGCTGCGCGTCGGCTTCAGGTCATTTGTGATCGCGTTCGTCGCTCTTGGCCTGTCACCCTCCGCGTATTCGAACATCACCATTCAGTCGTATTGGCCGCTGGGCGAAGCCGCGGCGATTGGCACTGACACCGCCAGCGGCACAGCAAACCCCTTCAACAAAACCGACGGATCCACCGTTTTGACGGCCAGCCCATCCAGCGCGGCGGGCAGCACGGCCTATGCGCACACCACCGGAACCAATTATCAAGGAATATGGATGTATGGCCCAGGCTCCACCGCGCAAACGGTCCCTGCTGATAATTGGGGCGTCCAGTTCAATGTGCGCGTCACCACGCTCCCCGCGAGTGGTTATCGCGCGGTGCTTGGAATGGCTGAGGGAGTGAGCGGCGGACTCGTCATCGAAGCGAATAACGTCAGCGGGACGGTTTATTGGGACGTGAACAAACAGGCGCTTGCCAATTACATCATTCCGCGCAATGCGTCCGTCACGGTGGCGGCCAATACTTGGTATAACTTGGCCTTGGTGAAAAGTGGCGGGACGACGAGTTTCTATGTCAACGGCGCTTTTGTGGGAAGCAACACGGGAGCGATCAACACCAGCGGTCTCATCTCTCTCGGATTCAATCAAAATATCGGCACCAGCCACTTGTCTGGTGACTATGACGAGGCACGCTTCTTCACGTTCGATGCAGGCGCATTCACAACGTCGGACCTGAGCATGACCAAGCGCTCGGTAACCTACTCCGGAAATAGTAGTGACGGCGGTTCAGTGCCGGTGGACAGCAGCCTGTATTTTCCCGGCACGCCGGTCACGGTGCTTGGAGCGGGCACATTGACGAGGGCGGGTTACGTTTTCACTGGTTGGAACACCCAGGAGCTTGGTGGCGGCACCAGCTACAGCCCGTCGGCCACCTTCAGCATCGGCGATGCCAACACCGCTCTCTACGCGCAATGGGTGGCGGTGACCGCCACCCTCACTGCTGCATCCACCTTTCCCGACGCACTCGGCACGATTTACGGCACACCCTCCGCTTCAACGGGCACTGCCGTTTCGGGCGTCAATTTGCTCGGCGATATCACCGCCACCGCGCCAAGCCATCTCGAAGTTTCTAACGATAACATCACCTTCGGCACCACGGCGATCTTCACCGAGTCCAATGCAAGCGCGAGCGGAACTTTGTATGTGCGCCTCAAGGCCAACGCGCCCGTTTCCGCCAGTCTCTACGACAGCCAAGCCGTCACGCTGACGAGTTCGGCCGCCACGCCTATCACAGTGGCCACGACTGCCAGTGGAAATGCGGTGACGCCCAAAGCCTTGACGGTGGTGAGCGCGACGGCGCAGGACAAGATGCACGATGGCACCCCTGACGGCACCGTCATCGGCACGCTGGAAACGGCGCAGGCATTTGGCTCCGGAACCAGCAGTGACGGCATCCCCTACATCGGCGACACTCTCACAGTGAGCGCGCCCGGCACTTTCGCCGATACGGCATTGGGCGGTCCCTACGAGGTCACCGCCGGCACCTTCACCTTGGGCGGCGCTTCGGCCGCGAACTACTCGTTGATCCAGCCCACGGGTTTCACTTTGAGCGCCTCGATCGTGAACACGGCCACATGGACACAAGTGGCGGGCGGTGCTTGGACTGACAGCGCCAACTGGCTGAACGGCGTCATCGGCACGGGTGTCGACAACACCGCGGACTTCAGCACGCTCAACCTCACCGCCACGACAACGGTCACGCTTTCCAGCCCGCAAACCGTTGGCTACCTCCTCTTTGGCGACAACACCACGTCCGACAACAATTGGGTCGTCAGCGGCAGCACTCTCACACTCGCTGCCAGCACCCCCCCGACGATCGACGTCGCCAACCAGACGACGACGATCAGTTCGGCGCTTGCAGGCACGAGCGGCATGACAAAAACCGGTGCCGGGATCCTCGCATTGAGGACCAACATCAGCGGCGTCATGAATCTAACAGTCAACAACGGCACCCTCAAACTGGCAGTGACCTCGCCGGAATTGGCCTATAACAATCCGGGTGGCGTTGGTGACGGCGGCACGATCACCGTCAATGCCGGCGCGACACTCGACCTCGCCGGAAAATACAACCTCGGATACACCCAGCCGCTGGTGATTCACGGCGGCACCGTCCATATCTCGTGCGGCTTTTTGTTTGATGGCCAGCAATACACCGAGAACGTCCGGTTCACTGGTGGCGGCACGATCACCGGCAATGCCATGCGCCTCGGCGAGTTGGGCGGCGGGGTCATTGGTGTCAGCGGTTCGGCGGTGGCCACCATCCAGACCGACTTCTTTTTGATCAACGCGTCCGGGAAGACCGGTACCTTCGACGTCGGTGCGACCGGCGCGGGCGGCGCGGATCTCACCGTCTCCGGCGTCATTGCGGACTATTCGGGTGCGACCGGACTTCCCTTGATTAAAACCGGTGCAGGCACTTTGGCGTTCACCGGTGCCAATACGTATATCGGCGACACCACCGTCAGCCAGGGCACGCTTTCTGTGAATGGCAATTCCATTGCTAATACGAACAAACTCATCATCAACAGCGGCCTTGTGGATGTCGCGACTGCCGCCAATGAAACTGTGAACTCCCTGTATTATGGCACGACCCAGCAAGCAGCCGGCACTTACGGCAGCACCAGTTCCGACGCCACTCACAAGGACAATACCCGGTTCTCCGGAGCCGGAATTGTGACGGTTCTAACGGGCCCTTATGACATCTGGTCAAACGGCAGTTTTGCCAATGCCTTCAATGACAAGACTTCCACAGGCAACCCGGATTCGGATGCCTTGACCAACCTGCAGGAATATGCGTTTGGCACGGATCCGACCGTGTCCACAAGCGGTTCGATCACCTATGCCAATGGGGCCGTCACCGCGCACGGGCTTCCCACCACCCAGATCACCAACGTCACCAACGGCGTCGACTTCCGGGCGGTGTTCGGACGCCGCAAGGATTATGTGGCCGCCGGACTGACCTACACGGTGCAGTTCAGCGCGGGTCTGGATGTCTGGGTGACCAGCGCGGCGGAGCCCACCGTCCTCGCCTCGGATGCGACGATGGACGCGGTGAGCGTGCCCTATCCGCTCTTCATCACCACCGCACGCGGCGTCGAGAAGCCGACGTTCTTCCGGGTCGGTGTCAACGGAGCCACCACGCCCCAACAACAACCCTGATAGACTCCCGCTGCCATCCATCTAGCAATCTAACAATCCAAATACAATGAAACTCAATCTTTTCCAATCGGCCGCCCTGATGGCATTCACGCTGATCTTGCCCGCGGGAGCGGACGTGATTTACAGCGGTCTCAAAAACACGGCGATTCCGACGACTTTCACCGGTGCCACGGTGACGATTGCGGGCGGGACGCTCAATCCGTTTTTCGGTGGGGTCGGCGTGGCCAACAATGACTTGCTGCAACCGTTCCGCGAGAGCACGAGCAATCTTGGCACGCTTCTCAATTTTTCGATAGGGACCACGCTCGATGCGAGCGATCTCTATCTGTCGACCGGTTACGGAGGATCGCAGGACCATTTGGGTGACACGTTCAGCGCCGGGAACGAGGGCTACCTCGGGTTCAAACTCAACGGGGAGAACTACGGCTGGATGCGGGTGGTCTTCACCGGCAACACAGCGGGTGCCGTGATCAAGGATTGGGCCTATGACAACAGCGGCGCAGCCATCGTCGTCGGCGGCATCCAACAGGCGGCCGCCGTGGAAGGCGTCCAAGCGGTCACGCTCAGCCTCGGGTCGGCTTCCGCCCTCGCCGATGCCGGCAGCGGGATCATCAGCCGGTTAGAAAAAACCGGCGGTGCCACCACCACCCTCACCGGAACGAACACTTACAGCGGCACCACTACCGTGAGCGGCGGAAAATTGTTAGTCAACGGGTCGATCACCGGCACGGGCGCGGTCAGCGTGGCCAGCGGCGCGACGCTCGGCGGCACCGGCACGATCGCCGGCGCGGTCACCGTGAATGGCGGGATCCTGTCACCCGGCGCGTCGATCGAAAGCCTGACGACTGCTGCACTGACGCTCAACACTGGTTCGACCTTCGAGTATGAAATGGATTCCAGTGCGATTCCCTCGGTGGCGGCGGACTTCCAAAAGGTCACCGGCGACTTGAATCTATCAGGAACCGTGAACCTCACCTTGACCGATCTGGCAGTTTCGCCGACCGCATTTGCGGCAAACACCACCTTGTCGTTGATCAATTATGCGGGCGAATGGAATCATGGATACTTCACGTATGGAACGAACCAGTTGACCGATGGAGAGGTGTTCACTGCCGGACTCACCACATGGCAAATCCGGTATGGAGCCATCACCAGCGGCCTGAACTTCGCCAGCGAGTATACTCCCGCATCCGGCAGCTTCGTGAACCTCACCGCCGTGCCCGAACCTGGCAGTCTGTTAGCACTCGGCTGCTTGATGGGAGCGGGCGCGTTCCTCCGGCGGAGGAGGGGATTGAGTATTGAATATTGAATATTGAGTATTGAATATTGAATATTCGATGTTCGCATGCATTGGCGTGCGGAGTTGCTGGGTTTCTTGCTGGAAACGAGCGGTGGATTTTTGCCTAAGCGAAGTTACATACAGTCCATAGAGAAGAGAACACACTGAACATGAAACACCTCCTGATCACCCTTGCGGTCGCCGCAGCTCTCTGCGGAATGCCGCGGGCGGCGGAGTTTGATCCATTCACCGAAACCGCAGCGGCCTACAACACCCGCGCCCAGTGGATGCGCGACGCCAAGTTCGGCGTCTTCCTCCACTGGAACCCGTCTGCCATCATCGGCAAAGAAATTTCCTGGAGCCGGGACAGCTATGGAGCCGCAGCCTACGATTTGTTATACCAGCAATTTACCGGTGAGAATTTCAATGCCGACGAGTGGATCACCTTGTTTCACAATGCCGGCATCCGATACGCGGTGGTGGTCCCAAAACACCACGACGGGTTCAGCATGTTTGACACGGCGACTTCCAGTTACAATGTGATGAACTCGCCGTTCGGGCGCGATTATGTGAAGGAAATGTCCGATGCCTGCGCCAAGAGCGACGTCCGGTTTTGTTTGTATTACTCGATCCTCGATTGGTGGAATCCATTATACAGTGCATCGTCAGGTGCCAATCTCGACAGCTACCTGACGAACGTTTTCAAACCTCACATGACGGAGTTGTTGACGAATTACGGCGATGTCGGCTGCATCTGGTTTGACGGCCATTGGGACGCGTCCTGGACCCATGCGTATGGCAAGGAAATGTATAGTTATGTGCGCAACCTTCAACCGAACACCCTGATAGGAAACCGCATTGACCAGAAGGCCGCAGCGGATGGGCCGTATACCAATTGGGTGGGCAGCTTTTACGATGGCGCGGCGGACCCGGTCGGCGACTATCAGGCACGCGAGGTGGACTTCGGAAAGTATTACACGGCCAAGGCTTGGGATTGTTGCTTCAGCCTCTGTGGGGTGAACTCCAAATGGTCATGGGTGCCGCCGATGGTTCCGCGCCCGTTGTCGGAAGTCATTGGCTGGTTGGTCAAATGCATTGGCCGCGACGGCAGCATGCTGTTAGGTGTTGGCCCGCGCGCGGATGGGACGATCGATCCGGACAGCAGTGCGAGGTTGCAGGAAATCGGCGATTGGATGACGAGCAACGGCGAGGCGGTTTACAGCACTCGTGGCGGCCCTTATCTACCGAACGATTCATGTGTTTCCACGCGCAAGGGCAACAAGGTGTTCGTGTTTGTGACTCAGTGGCAGGGCGAAACACTCAGCTTGCCGGCTCTGCCCGCCAACGTCACGTCGTCGCGCCTCATCACCGGCGGCACGGGAACCTTCGCAGTCGCAGGCTCGACTTGGACCATGACCGTGCCCACCGCCGACCGCAGCCCGATCGTCACGATCGTGGAATTGACCTTGGACCGTGACGTCATGAATTTTGCAACGGTGGCGCTCCCCGCGCTGAATGTGGTTTCATCTAACAAGCCGGTCACCGCGTCCGGCGAATGGGTGGGTCGCGAGACCGAACTCTCGAAATCCCATGTCACCGACGGCGACTTCAACACGATCTGGGCGGGGCCGGAAAATTCGCGCTCCGGTTGGTTGGAAATCGATTTGGGTGAGAATCGCCTCGTCGAGTCCGTCATTCTGGGGGAAGGCCCCTACCTGCGCTGTCAGGCTTTTGACGTGCAGGCGAAAGTCTCCGGCGCATGGCAAACGGTCGTGTCCGGAACCAGCATTGGCACTCAATTGCAGTTGGGTTTTGTTCCGATCCTCGCGCAACAATTCCGACTCATGATTTCGCAGGCAAACGAGGTGCCCACCGTCTCGGAGTTTCAGTTGTTAGAGCGGGACACGTCGATCGTTCGTGACGGCGAATTCATCAATGCCACTCCGGATTCCGATTACTCACTTGCGACCAACTGGGATGCCTCCGTGGTGTCCATCGGATGCGTGATCGGCAGCGGCGGAACCACCCGATCGGCATTGTATAACAGCGCCGTTACCACCAACAGCAGCGGCTCGCTGACCCTAGGTACCGGGGCCGGATCGATCGGCACGCTCACGCTCAGCGGCAGTGCCGGCACCTTGGCCTATAGCACTGCCAATATCGGTGCTGCGGGTGGCAGTGGGGCTCTGATTCTCAATGGCGGCGCACTCACCGCGACCGATATCGTTCTGGGAACCGCGGGCAGCGGCGCTGCTGGAAACTTGACCCTGAGCGGCGGCAGTGCCACGGCGGCACGTCTCATCATCGGCGATGCCGCCAACAGCTCAAACAGCGCCACTATCCATTCCGGAACGCTGACCGTCACCGGCAGTGGCGGCTTATATACCATCATCGGCGGCGGCGCCGGCACCAGCACGACTACCGGCACCCTCCATCTCAATGGCGGCACGCTCAATACCGGAAAAATAGGCGAATATATCACGGCGGCCACGTCCATACTCAACTTCAATGGCGGCATTCTCCAAGCCTCCACCGCCAATGCCAGTTTTGTGGCCGTCGATACCGTCAATGTGCTCGGCGGCGGAGCGAAAATTGATTCTAACGGAAATGCCATCACGATTTCCAAGGGCTTTGCCGCCGCAGCCACCAATGGCGGACTCACCAAGAGCGGAGTGGGCACGCTGACTCTCACAGTCAAATCGACAGGTAGCCCGATGAATCTAACAGTCGATAACGGTGCGCTTAAACTCGCAGCGACCGGAATGGCATCTAACAACATTGGCGGTTTTGGAAATGGCGGCACGATCACCGTTCATTCCGGTGCGACACTCGAATTCAATGCTGCGTATAATCTTGGATACGCCCAACCGCTCGTGATTCACGGCGGCACGGTCCAGATCACGAGCGGTTATTCGTATGATGGCCAGCAATACACCGAGAACGTGCAGTTCACTGGTGGTGGCACGATCATCGGCAATGCCATGCGCCTCGGTGAGTTGGGTGGCGGCGTCATTGGTGTCAGTGGTTCGGCGGTCGCCACCATCCAGACCGGCTTCTTTTTAATCAATGCGACCGGCAAGACCGGAACCTTCAACGTGGGCCTGACGGGCGCTGTCGGCCCGGATCTCACGATTTCCGGCGTCATTGCGGACTATTCAGGAGCCACTGGGTTGCCCTTGATTAAAACGGGCGCGGGCACCTTGGCGTTCAGCGCTGCGAACACGTATTCAGGCACGACCGAAGTCAATGGCGGCACGCTTCTCGTCAACGGGTCGATCCAAAACAGCACCGTGACGATCAAGGAAACCGCAACGTTAGGCGGCACTGGAAGTGTGGCCGGCACCGTCACTATCCAATCCGGTGCCATCGTGGCCCCGGGCGATGGCGGCACCGGAACCCTCAGCACCGGTGCCACCACTCTCACAGGTATCTATGCCTGTGACCTCGATGGCGCCAACTGCGACAAGCTCGCCGTGACCGGCAATCTCAATCTCACCGGCGCGACCCTGGCCATGGCCACGCCCGGCAGCGGCGAAAGCGCAACGAGTTATGTGATTGCCACTTATACCGGTGCCCTCATTGGAACATTTTCCTCCACCCCTGGACTGCCTGCCGGTTACTCGCTCAGCTATGATTCCCCTAACAAGCAGGTCCTCGTTGCCAGAAACAGCTACGGCTTATGGCTGGCTCCATACAGCAAAAACGGGGCGGACGCCCAGTCCACCGCAGACCCGGATCACGACGGCATCCCGAACGGGATCGAGTTTGTGTTAGGCACCGATCCCACTGTCAGTTCCAATGAAAAATTGCCCGGAGTCACCGTGGTCGGGAATGATTTGTTATTTGTGTTCCGTCGCACCGCGGCATCGGCCTATGTCAACCCGGTGGTACAAATCACCTCCAGTCTGGAATCCGACGATTGGGCCGATGTCACGACTGGCATCAGCGTGGCCACCGATGGTTATGGCACCGGGATGGATCGTGTGACCGTGACCATCCCGCGCACCTCGGCGGAAAAATTATTTATTCGCCTTGCGGTAACTATCCCACAATAAAGCCGTGCATGCATCCGCTCGTCCTTGTTTTTTTCGCTTTCGCTGCGCTTCCCGCAACTGCAGCCGTCACCAAGATCGCTGAGTATCACCTGGGCGAAGCGGGCAGTTTGGGCGTTAACAGTCGTCCGCAGGACAGCGTTGGCACTTATCATTACACGGGCAGCAACGATTCGGGTTCCACACCCAGCGCCACCACCGAGGTCTTTGCCCCGGACTCAACGGCGTATCTGGACACCTCGGACACGACCCGCCAGGAAGGCTTCTGGGGGCCGACGTTTTTCGTGAGCGATTCCTTCGCCTTCGGCATCTTTGTCCGCGCGGCGGCCAACACCAGCACCACCCGCGGCAATGTTTTTTCCATCGGCGGCCCGAGCACCAAGGGCGTGTTGAAACTCGCCCTCGAGTCCGGCGGTTGGTCCGGAAGCGCCTATAACACCGCATGGATCGGCCCTCAATTTGGCACCGGGTTTGTCGCCAATCAATGGGTCCACCTCGCTCTGATCCGTTCTGCCGGAGTGACCACTTTTTACATCGACGGTGTCGCTCAAAGCGGCACTTGGTCGGGAACCCCGGTCGTGGGTGAATCCCACCTCAGCGTGGACGCCGGTGGTGCCACCGCCTTTGATGGCCAGATCGACGAAGCGCGCGTCGTCACATTCACTGCGGGAGAATCTATCAGCAACATCCTTCTCGCCCTCACCGGTCCCGCCCCGCCTCCCGCGCCGGAGCCTGCCATTGTCACCCAACCGACTTCAGTCGCCATCCCCGAGGGCGACAGCGCCAGCTTTGTCGTCCACGCCACCGGTGACCCTGTGCTCACCTACCGATGGTTCAAAAGCCCTGAAAACACGCTTATTTCCGAGGCCACCACCGACACGCTCACCTTCGCTAACGCCAGCGCTGCGGATGTGGGCAGTTATTATGTCACCGTCACGAACTCGCTGGGCAGCGTATCAAGCAATCCCGCTCAACTCACGCTCACCCTCGCGCCCGCTCCCTCAAGCGCCCCAAGTGCCACTCAACAGGCGCAGATCCATCGCAAATATGGCATGTTCTGCCACTTCTCTATCAACACCTTCGCGAATCAGGAATGGACCGACGGCTCTTTGCCCGCCACCACCTTCGCGCCCACCGCCGTCGATGCCGACCAGTGGGTTCTAACCGCTAAGGCCGCCGGCATGCGCTACCTGTTGCTGACCACCAAACACCACGACGGCTTCTGCCTCTGGGATTCCGCGTGGACGACCTATGACGTCGCCTCATCCGCCGTTCCTAGCATGGATGTCGTTCAACTCGTCTCCGACGCCTGTGCCCGCCACGGCATTCGCTTCGCTATCTATTATTCCCTCTGGGATCGTCACGAATCCTCTTACAGCAATCCCGCCGCCTACGTCATTTATATGAAACGCCAGCTCACCGAATTGATGAGCCGCTACGGCCCCGTCGCCGAAATCTGGCTCGACGGTGGATGGGAGCGGCCCAGCGCCGACTGGAACATTCCAGAACTCTATCACGTCGTCAAAACCCTCCAGCCCGAGTGCCAGTTTACCGTCAATTGGACCATCGGCCTGCCATCCAATGCGGATGCGTCCAATGTCCAGCCGACGCAACAGGAAACCGGCTACCCGATCCGCTATTTCCCGTCAGACTTCCGCACGGCCGATCCCTATATGCCGAAGTTCCCCGATCCCAAAGTCTTCACCCATAACGGCAACAATTATTACTTCCCCCTAGAAGCCACCGTCACTACCAACGTCGACAACCATTGGTTCTTCAACACCGGAAGCGCCGGAACCAAGTCGCTTTCGTTTTTGGAAAACACCTTCAACACCGCCACTGCGCAAAATAACCTGTTAGTCCTCAACGCCGCCCCGAACCGCAATGGAGTCATCCCTCCCGAAAGCGTCACGGTGCTCACTCAGCTCGCCCACCGCCTCGGGCTGGAAGCTGACCGCCCGCATCCCGTGAATCTAACAAATGCCGCCACCATCACCGCCAAAAGCACCTGGGCGGACGCGGGATATGAACCCGCAAAAGCCTGCGATGAGGACCCTAACACCCGCTGGTCCGCCGCCGCCGGCGACCTTGCCCCCTGGTTGCAAATCGATTTCGGAGCCAGCACCCGCTTTGACCGCGTCATCGTCAACGAATACGGCGAAAGCGGCATCTATCGCTGCAGTTCCTTCAATCTGCAGGCATGGAATGGCAGCTCATGGGAGATCATTCACACGGGCAGCACTCTGGGTGAGTCCCTTCGGATCGACCTGCCCGCCTCCGTCACCTCTGAAAAACTCCGCCTGCAAATCCTCAGTTCCACCAGTCCTGTTTCGATCTGGATGCTCAAGGTGCAGGACTCCGCCCGGCCCAACCCCGCGCAAAGTTCCTATCGCCTCTGGCAGGAACAATACTTTTCCTTGTCCGAAATCAATGCCGGCAACGCCGATTCCTCCCGAGCCGCCGCCAACGACGGAGTCGCCAATGCGCTGAAATTCGCCCTCGGCATCAATGATGTGCGCCATCCTTACTCCGGTTCCAGTATGACTCCCCTCGTCCCGCGCTCGGGTGATTCTCCGCTCTTCACCTTTCAGCGCGCCCACCGTGATGCCCGCTACACCGTGCAATCGTCCGAAAATCTCGTCCAGTGGGACACCCTCGCCACCGATCCTGGCAGCGTCGGCAGCCTCGTCAGCGTGGAGTTCCCTCCCTCCACCAGTCACAAGTCATTCCTCCGCCTCAACGTCGATCCAGAACCCTAACGGACTGTATTCCGAAGC
>CAIYYV010000177.1 GCA_903930425.1 Akkermansiaceae bacterium
AGCATTTCCTTCTCCTCCCGCCCAAACGCAAGCCGCCGCTCCACCACCCGACTCAGGCAATGATACATCACCGGCTTGACCTCCGAATCCTTCCATGGCGCGAGCAATCGTCTGTGGGGCATGACCCAAACTACCCCAAAAACCACCCCGCGCAAGAACTTTCTTCCATTAAAGGAGTTTCCTTTAGTGGCTCCCTTGTCTTGCTTGCACGAGCTTCTATCAGGCGCTAGACATTGATGGACATGGCCTCCATCAATTCAAATTTTCTCAAGCTCAAAGCTGGATATCTTTTCCCCGAAATCGCACGCCGGGTAAAGGTCTACAGCGATACCGAAGCCAACTACGGGCCGGCGGCACGCATCATCCGTTGCGGGATTGGGGATGTGACGGAGCCGCTGCCACGCGCGGTAGTCCAAGCGATGCGGGAAGGCGTTGATGAAATGGCCGAACACAAGACTTTTAAGGGCTACGGGCCGGAACAGGGATACGATTTTTTACGTCAGGCGATTGTAGACCACCAGTTCTTGGGGTTGGGAATTTCTGCTGACGAGGTTTTTATTTCCGACGGTTCAAAATGCGACACCGGGAACATACTCGACATATTTGGGAAGGGCAACACGATCGCCATCACCGATCCGGTCTATCCGGTATATGTCGATACCAACGTGATGGCCGGCAACACCGGTGACGGCGATGCCAATGGCACCTATTCGGGCTTGGTTTACCTTCCTGGCAATGCGGCGAACCATTTTGTTGCAGAAGTACCGGCCACGAGTGCGGACCTCATCTACCTTTGCTTTCCGAACAACCCGACCGGCGCGGTGGCCACGCGCCCGCAATTGGAAGCATGGGTGAGGTATGCCAAGAAAAACGATGCCATCATTTTGTTTGATGCCGCCTACGAGGCCTTCATTCAGGATGCATCCATTCCACACTCGATTTTTGAGATAGAAGGGGCACGCGATTGCGCCATCGAATTTCGGTCATTTTCAAAAAACGGCGGCTTCACCGGGGTGCGCTGCGCCTATGTGATCATACCGAAAACCGTGAGTGGCACGGCCCCTGACGGCAGTCGCGTGCCGCTGCATCAGCTATGGGGGCGGCGTCATTGCACGAAATTCAATGGAGCCAGTTATCCGGTTCAGAAGGGGGCGGCCGCTGTATTTTCGGAGGAAGGAAAGCACCAGGTCAGTGCGCTCATCGATCACTACATGGGCAACGCCAAACTTTTACGCGAGGCCGCCATGGCAGCCGGGCTTTCGGTTTTCGGTGGTGAAAACGCGCCGTATGTATGGGTTGGCTGCCCGGCGGGGCTCAGTTCATGGGACATGTTTGACAAAATGTTAGAAGAGGCACAGGTTGTCATCACTCCTGGCTCCGGGTTTGGTTCCGGTGGAGAGGGATACTTCCGGATCTCCGCCTTCAACTCCCGCGAGAATGTCGAGGAAGTTTGCCATCGCCTCAAGGTGCTGCTGGGGTAATAGAACCTGTTAGAAATCCTCACATGGTTATTCCTGGAGCCAGCGGTCGAGGGCTGCATTGAGGATGTTGCTGCGTTTCACATTGAATGACGGGTGAATCTGGACTGTGATTCTTCGACTAGCGCTGTTATGGAAATGCAAGAGCACAGGCGATGTGCCAGGGTGAGCGACAAGAGCTTCTCTGATGTCATTGAGATCGCTCTGGCTGTGGCGTGAAGTCCATAATATCAACTCAAGCGGTGCATTTTCATCAGGCGACTCGCGTTGGGGTTTCAACTCGGCGAGTTCATAACCGGTGAGGCGGCGGCTTCCGGTACGGTCGTCGGTCTGGATGGCACACTTGAGTTGGAGGATTTTGCCGCATTCAAGGAGGCCTGAGTCACGGGCGGGGATGAAAGTTTCGCCCCAGAGCATGATTTCCGCGCTGCCGGTGAAATCTTCGAGCAAGAGGACGCCGAACGGCTTACCGGCTTTGGTGATTTTGGCGTCGACGGAACGGATCATTCCCGCGAACGGGAAGCGGTTGCGAGGATTGGAAATTTCGAGTTCCTCGACCTGGCCAAGGCGTTGGTATTTATCCGAGTCGATGATACGGCGGAACTTATCAAGCGGATGGCCAGTGACATAAAAGCCTAGCAATTCTTTTTCATGAGCGAGGCGATCTTCCTTGCTCCATTCATCGATTTGAGGACTAGGATAGTTTGATTTCGAGGAGGGAGGAGGAGTGAAATCCATCGCATCGAAAAGCGAGACTTGGCCGGAGGCCTTATCGCGCTGTGAGGAGGAAGCGGAAGAGACGACTTGTTCCAAGCGGTTGAACATTGCGGCGCGGGATTCACCTGTCCAATCGAGAGCACCGGCTTTGACGAGGTTTTCGAGGATACGTTTATTGATGACCTTGGAATCAAGGCGCGTGGAAAAGTCCTCGAGCGAGATAAATTTCCCACAGGAATCGCGTTCGAGGATGGCGGCGGCCATTGCTCCTTCGCCGCAATTTTTAATCGCGGCCAAGCCGTAGCGGAGGCATGGCTGGCCTTTAGGGCCGACTTCCGGTGCAAAGCGCAGTTGTGAGGCATTGATGTCAGGAGGCAGAATCTCCATGCCCATCCGGTGGCATTCGG
>CAIYYV010000178.1 GCA_903930425.1 Akkermansiaceae bacterium
AAGGTCTTGCCGTCGTCCGAGACTGCCACATCGACCCGCATGGCGGGCAAAATGCCACCCTCCTGCGAATAGACAAAGCGTGCCACGACTTGTTGGATCGGCGTGGTTTTGCCCATATCGACCACGAGTTCGAGGTCCTTGGGTCCAAGAGTCATGACTTCCGGCGGCCCGCATTCAGTACCACGGATCAGGATCCCGTCGGTGAGCAACTTGGCCGCCACCTCCGGATTCGCCAGATCTGCGGGCACCAGAATCTTGGCTGGCTTGCCGACTGCCGCGTGCTTCGCGGTGACCAATTTCTGATAGACCGAGGCGGTCACGCTGCCGCGCCCGGTGTGGGTGGTGTCGAACCAGCGGGCTTTGACGGTCGCGGTCTGGGTGAGGGTGATGGGTTTTGAGTACGCGGGTGAGGCGGGCACCGGGTCCGAGCCGTCGACGGTGTAGCGCACCGTGCCTTCCTTGATCGAGCACGCCACAGTGACGGTGAGATTCTCGGCAAACCAGGCCGTATCCTTGCCTGCGGCGTCCTTGATCATGCCTTGGGCCGTGATGACGAGTGGCTCAAACACATAGGTCTGTTTCCAGAGTGGCTTGGACGATTTTCCGATCGAGTCAAACAATCGCGCTTGCAGGGTAAAGCTGTCGCAGATGCGAATCGGTTTGTCAGCCGCCGGCGATTTTTCCGTGGGTTCGGTGCCATCCAGTGTGTAGCGCACGGTTCCCATGGAGGGAAAGGTCTCGAGCGTCAGCAAAGTCGGTTTTGTGGCCCGGATTCGGAACATATCGCTTTCGATGGCCACATCATGGCGGGCGGCGAAACCGTAAAGGATCCGATCTAACAAGCCATCGGCACCATCCACGCGGCGCGTCAGGTTGGTCATCACGAAGGCATTATCCGGGCCCCAGCTGCGTTCCTGGCGGAGAGGCGCGCCCGTGCGAAGCCATTTCACGCTGACCTCGCCTTTTTGTTCCCAGACCGGGAGCGAGGCGCCGAGCACTGAATCGCCCTTTTTGAGCACGCTGCCGTTGCAGTGATACATCGTCCAATCTTGTGGTTCCACGCCCGCGAAATTCCAAGGCACGGTGATGGTGGTAAAGCCCTCGGCAATCATGCGCTCTGCGGTGCGCGCGCCGCCGTCCCAAGTCATGTTGATGATATCTTTGGACGCGCCGTTGGCCGCGCCTTCCCAGATGATGGTTTTCTTGCCGCGCTTCTTGACCATCTCATTGACCTGCACCGCGAAGTATCCTAACAGCGCGCCGGTGTTCGGCAGGCCTTTTTCCTTTGCAAATGCAGCGGCCTGCGGGGTGCCGGCCACATTACCTGCTCCCGAAACCTCGTCGAAGCCAATGTGGAAATACGGTGAGGATTGGAACACGTCGCACATTTCTCCAATGATCGTGTCCAGCGCTTCATAGAGTTTTGGGTTGGCGATGTTCATCATCCCCTGCCCCACCGCCGCTCCGGTCGCCGGATCGATGAATCCAAAATATTCCGGCAAGGTCCCGCACGCATTGCCCGAATGGCCGGGCGTTTCCAGTTCGGGCACCAGTGTCACACCGCGCTCGTCGGCATATTTGACAAGCGCCTTGAGTTCATCTAACTGATATAACTCGCATTTCGGGCCGCCGTGGGCGGAGCCGTTGAGCGTGCCCAATTTGGGAAACGCCTTGGATGGAAATGTCCACGCCTGGTCGTCCGTCATGTGGAGTTGCAGGTAGCGCACTTTGTAAATGCGGCAGGTATCGACCATCTGTTTGAGTGACGAGATCGGGTTGTTCTGGCGGGCGACGTCGACCATTGCGCCGGTGTAGTCCGCATGCGGCCAGTCGTTCACTGTCATCACCGGAAGTGCAAACCCGGTCGATTGGCGGACGATGGCTTGCAACAGGGTGCTGGTTCCTTCGGCCAGGGCGCGGTAATCGAACCCCTCGACCTTCGCCTGCGTGCCGATGGTCAGCCGGTATGCGCCCTCGCGCGTCCGCACCAATTCGCGCGCTTTGATGCGCAGAATCTCCTCACCGGCTTGCAGCGTCGGGTTGATCGCCAAGCCGATGTCACCTGCCGCGAGCGGGCCGGTGGCGATCTTGAGGTCCAACCCGGTCACGGCGAACAACTCCGCCTTCAACACCGCCGCCAACGAAGTGAGGCGCGGGTCCGCAGTCACGATCCGGGAAGACGCTTTAAGCGCCATGCCACCCGCGCCCATCTGCACCGACTTCGGCCAGGGAATCAAGTTCAACGGCGAGTTGCCGGAAGTGACTGGCGCGGCTGGTGCCAACGAGGCGCAGGCCAAGTCCGCCACCAGAAATAGAACAAGTTTTATGTGAGACATTGGGAGGTTACTGATGTGCATAGTGTATTCTTTCTTTCAATTTGTGTATAAAAGACTCTAAAGACTCGGGACGGACCTGAGGGCGATGAAAGGGTCTGGCAGGGAAGTCTCTGTTTTTCATCGCTGGGCTTCCGATGCCGGTTCGTCCGGCAGCGTCATCGCCCAGGCCTTGAGTTCGCTGATGCCGCGCGCGTGGTTCAGAAATCCGATACGCCCGGTGGCGCCTTTCGGCAGCGCAAGGACATTGAAGAGCACGTCGTCAAGGTAGAGTTTGTAAATGCCGGACGAAAAGCGCGGCGGGTGGCGGTCGCACTTTTCAACCGGCATTTACAGGCAAGTGCGTCTTATGGCTCGGCTGTCGGCTTCCCTGATTTGCCAAGGTCCTTGCAGCAGTCATTGTCCCTGGAAGATAGACGGATTGGCAGTTTGGGGTCCGCTGCGTGAGATTTACGCCACCCTCATCCGCTCAATCGCCGCTGTCACATCCGCCACCCGGAAGCGCACAGCCTTGCCGAGTTTGAAGTATGGGATCACGCCGCTCATGCGCCACGAGTAGAGTTGGTGGCGGCAGATTTTCAGGTGCCGGGCGAGCTCCTGTTCGGTTCGCAGCGAGGATTCTGGCCCCATCTCACCCGATCCTCTTCCGTTCCAGCGCTGAGTCCAGATCGGATTTCACAGGCATCCCATAGGAAATTATAAGAGTGGCTGGCGGGCTGATCCCACTCAGGATCAGCCCTGATGAAAAAGAAACAACCAGCCAGGAGCGACGCCACAATATTGAGTCAGATTTGCAAGCAAATTCCCGAGCATCTTGTTGCGAAGATCGCCCGCAAATACGAAATTGATGAACAAGCACGGACATTCCGACCCTGGAGTCACGTTGTGAGCCTGCTCTACGCGCAACTCACACATTCCATCGGTCTAAACGACGTATGTGATGGACTGGCCCATCACGCCACCAAACTCGCCGCTATTAGAGGCGCTACTCCACCCGCAAAAAACACCCTCTCCCATGCTAACAGAACTCGGGACAGCGACATGATGGAGGAACTATTCTGGGAGATGCTCAAACACCTGCAAGCCACCACTCAACACTTTGGCATTCGTTACAAAGGTCTCCCACGGCGATTCAAGAAGACCATCTCTGCCATCGACTCCACCACGATAACCCTACTTGCGAACTCGATGAACTGGGCCAAACACCGCCGACGCAAGGCCGCTGCCAAAATGCACCTGCGTCTTGACCTGCCAACCCCCATTTCCCCGCCCTACGGTCCGGCCACCGACTCTTTCAACGGCCTTTACATCAAAAGCAATTTCTTTGCAACAAATCATGGCAATTGTACGATTCAGCGTCTCACTCGAACAGGATCTGGTCGATAAGTTCGACCGGAAAATCAAGGCCGAACGTTGCCCAACCCGTTCTAAGGCTGTAGGCGATTTGATCCGCGACTCACTGGTACGAAACGAATGGCAGGAGGGCAAAGAAACCGTCGGTGCCATTGTCCTGGTTTACGACCACCATAAGCGCGACATCCAGCAGAAGCTCACCGAGGTCCAGCATGACTGTCACGAAGCGATTATCTCAACCCAGCAC
>CAIYYV010000179.1 GCA_903930425.1 Akkermansiaceae bacterium
CCGGGATCGGTTTGGTGAAAAGCGCAAGGACGGCGCACGCAAGTTGCGTGGAAATGCAGCCGCTGCGTCGGGGACTCTCTGGAGTGTTCGAGATTTGAAGAAGGGGATCCGTTAGACCGGGGAGGCGGTGAGGACATCGCTGTAGAGAGTGTCGGCTTGCAAGCTGTCATCTAGCCGTCATGACGCGGGAGAATTTGATCCTACGGCTGTTCAAAACAAAGATTGGCGAAATTGGGGGGTCCTTCAAAATTTGAATTGTGCCTGATAGATATCATTCCCGCGCGTTGTTGCATTCCTTTCTCCACCGCTTTGTTTTGCGCATTCAGTGCGCGCTCGCGTGTCGCTGAGCCTGCCGCTCCTTGGGGCATTGTAAATTTCGGAGAAAGTGAATTCAGAGAAAGCGGATTTAGGAGAAAGCGGGCTGAAGCCCGCGCTCCATTCTGCTAGGTCAGGACCGGTTAGGGTCCATCGGGTTTGACATCGTATTGGTTGCGCAATTGTTGATAGAGTGTCTTCATTTCGGTGAGGGTGGTGGCATAGGCAGGGTCGTCATGGACGCTGGTGAGTTCCTGCGGGTCGTTTTTCAGGTCGAAGAGCTGCCATTCATTGGAATTGGGGAGGAAGAACAACTTGTAGCGGTCATTGCGGACGCCGTCGTGTTTGGGGACGCGATGGGTTTGTTCGCCCGAGTAGGCGTAATAGATTCCCTTGCGCCAATTGGTGGGGGCCTCGCCGGCATTTTTCAGCAGCGGCAAGAGGCTGCTGCCTTGCATATCGGGAGGGATGGCGAGTCCGGCGGCGTCGAGGAAGGTTGGGGCATAATCGATATTTTGGATCAGGGCGGTGGAGCGCACGCCGGGTTTGACGACGCCCGGCCAACGGATGAGAAATGGCATGGAAAGTGATTCTTCGAACATCCAGCGTTTGTCATACCAGCCATGTTCGCCGAGGTAGAACCCCTGATCGGACGAGTAGATGACGAGGGTGTTTTTCGAGAGGCCCGAGGCGTCGAGGTAGTCGAGCACACGACCGATATTTTCATCGAGGGCGCGGATACAACGAAGGTAGTCCTTGATGTAGCGTTGGTATTTCCATCGGGTGACCGCGGCGTCATCGAGTTTTCCTGCGGCGAGGTCATCGATCAGTCGCGCGTTGTCCGCGGCGTAGGCCGAGTCGAAGAGAGCGCGTTGAGCGGGCGTCATTCTTTTGTATTCGTGGTTTTGCAGTTCGTCCAAGAAGCGGGGGTCTTTGGCTTTGCCTGGAAGGAGCAGGTCGAGTCCCCAGTTGAGGTCCTTGGCGACGCTCATTTTTTGTTGGGCGAGCGTGCTGCTACGCCGTGCATAGTTGTCGAAAAGCGTGGCGGGTTCGGGCAGGTTCTGGCCATCGAACAGATTGTAGTGACGTGGGGCGGGCATCCAATTCCGGTGGGGGGCCTTGTATTGGCACATCAAGACAAACGGCTTGTTTTTCGGGCCTGAATTCTTTTTGAGCCAGTCGAGCGCCTTGTCAGTGATGATATCGGTGCAATAGCCATCGACGCGCTGGGTGCCGCTACTGGAAACAAAGTCCGGGTTGTAATAATTCCCCTGTCCCGGCAAGATATCCCAATGGTCAAAGCCGGTCGGCTCGTTCGTGAGATGCCATTTCCCGATGATCGCGGTTTGGTATCCTGCTCGTTGCAGGTATTTGGGAAAGGTGGGCTGGGAGCTGTCAAAGCGGCCGGTTTCATTATCGATGAAGCCATTTTTGTGCGAGTGTTTTCCTGTTAGGATGGCGGCTCTTGACGGGCCGCA
This sequence comes from Akkermansiaceae bacterium, assembly GCA_903930425.1. Classification (GTDB taxonomy): domain Bacteria; phylum Verrucomicrobiota; class Verrucomicrobiia; order Verrucomicrobiales; family Akkermansiaceae; genus Luteolibacter. The sequence goes on from CAIYYV010000179.1 coordinate 1,794, forward strand.
GATCGAGTTGGTGCAATACGAGCGCTCGAAAATCATGCCCTGTCTCGCGAGCCGGTCGATATTCGGGGTGGGTGCCGCCTCACTGAAGCGGCCGCGGTAGGCGGAGATCGACTGCACCGCATGGTCATCGGAAAACAGGAAAACGATATTCGGGCGATCCGCCGCCGGGCAGGGCAGCGCGGTGAGAAGCAGAGTGAGGGCGCGCATGGTGAGATGCAATTTAGCGACACATCCCGAACGATGCCAACCGCAAAAAAAATTTCATATTGGCATGGATTGCCGGGGTATTTGCTTTTGTGGCGCGGTCGTTTCCCATACGAGAGTGGCGGGTGACAGGTATGTGCCGCAGCCGGACAAGCCCGTCTCACACCCGATTCCTCATCTCCATCGAATCCCGCACATGCCTCTGAAACCCGTCACACTCGCCATCATCGGTGCCGGCAAACGCGGCGAAGCCTACGCTGAATACGCCGCCCTGCACCCGGAGCTCGCACAAGTCGTGGCCATCGCCGAGCCGCGAGAGCTCTTGCGCGATCGCATGGCCCGAGCATTTCACGTCAAACCGGAGAATTGCTTTGCCTCCTACGACGAGTTGTCGCGCCGGCCGAAGTTGGCTGATGCCGCGCTGATCTGCACACAGGACCGCATGCATGCGGACGCCATCGAGAAAATCGCCCCGTTAGGTTATTCGATTTTGTTAGAAAAACCGATGTCACCCGATGTGGAGGAATGCAAAAAAATCATTTCCTGCATCGAGCGGAATGGCAACTTGTTTGCGGTGTGTCATGTGCTGCTTTACACGGAGTTGACGCAAAAGCTGCGGTCGATTGTGCGGGCCGGGACGCTGGGTGAGATCGTCAGCATGCAGCACCTCGAACCCGTCGCGTGGTGGCACCAAGCGCATTCGTTTGTGCGCGGCAATTGGCGCAACGAATCGGAGTCGAGTTTCATGCTCATGGCGAAATCGTGTCACGACATGGATTGGATGCGTCACGTCATCGATCGAAAATGCGTGCGGGTTGCGAGTTTCGGATCGTTGCGGCATTTCAAAGCGTCCGAGCAACCGGCCGGCGCGGCCGACCGCTGCATGGCCTGCCCGGCCGCCATCGAAAATCACTGCCCGTATTCGGCGAAGCGTCTCTATCTCACGCATTTTCATCGCGACGCGACGATCGACTACCTCAACGATGTCATCACCGGGGGCGCGGGTACGCGCGAGGCGGTCGAGCACGCGTTGCACCACGGTCCGTACGGCCGCTGTGTCTACGCCTGCGACAATGATGTAGTCGACCATCAAACGGTGATGCTCGAATACGAGGGTCCCGTCTCGGCGACCTTCACCATGACCGCCTTCACCCCGGCCATCCATCGAACCACCCGGATCTTCGGAACCCGCGGGTTTATCGAAACGGATTTTGTGAAAATCAAGGTGTTTGATTTTCTAACGGAAAAGGAAACCCTTTATGACACGAGCATTTCCGCCGATTCCGCGACTGCCGCCTCGGGTCACGGCGGCGGCGACTATCATCTCATGAAAGCGTTTGTGTATGCCGTCGCCACCGGCGACACATCGGGGATTCACTCGGGTGCTCAAGCCACTCTGAACAGCCACCTCATCGTATTCGCCGCGGAACAAGCCCGCAGGGAAGCCCGCGTGGTCGACCTGTGAGGCACGAAAGAGGAAGAATGGTCCCTCAATCTTCAATCGGCCGGGATTCTTCGGGTGCGGTGAGCACGCTCAGCGCCATCCGTTTGCGGGCGGTATACAATTGGAGGCTCAGCCAGAAGGTGACGCCCACGGAAATCACCAACCAAAAGTAAAACGCACGGGGCACGGCGCGGGCGGCTCCTTCGGGAAGTTCCGCAAGTGACAGCAAGGTGCTTGACGCATAAATCGGGAGGCTCACCGGAGACATGCCGATCAACCACGAGGCGGCCGCCACGAACCGGTCGCTGATGACGCTGAATACCGAGCCGGCCATGATCGGGACCGCCCCGATGAAGATGGCCGCCAGTCCGACCACGCGGCCGCCTTTCGCTTCTAACAACGCCTGGAACCCAAGCCCTCCCGCCATCAGCACCACCGAAAAATACCCTAGCACGCCGAGCGGCACCTGCTGACCGGGAAACCAACGGGACTCGACCACGGAGCGGGTGAACACAAACCATCCCATGGCTCCCGCCAAGGCCATGACCGCGACCATTCCAAACGCGGTAGAAGCATCCGAAAAACGTGGCAACGAGGTGGCACCTTGTTTGCGGGCGCGCCTCCAACCGCGCATCTGATGGTCCGCTGTCGGCGTGATGATCGCCGCCAACACATAAATCAACAACAGCGTGACCAATCCATACACGCCCGAAAGCATGACCGCCTCCGCAGGAGTCGGAGGCCCAACTGGCATGAATCTCCACATGCGGGTCAGTGCCCGCGACGGAAACAAGTTTCCCGGATCTATCAATGGAAGCGCATTTCCTAACAACAAGGTCTGGACCCAGACAAAAAACCCGACAGCCCAGACTTTTCCTAACAAATGAGCCTCGGCGTTGCGCCATTTCCTGCAGAGCATGATGACGAAGGTGAGGATCAATCCGCCCTGCGAAAACAGGGTGAAAACCACCTCGGAGAAATCGAGGTTGAAGAACTTCACGGTGGGAACGATTTGCTGGCCGGCCTTGACGACTGCGCCTGCGGTCATCGGAAGGATCCCCGGCAGGCTTTCCTCGAGGACGGGCGTGATCGTGAGATACTTGAAGAACACGAGCCCGAACTTCGCCATCTGCGGAATCACGGTGTAAAGGCAGAACACCAAGCCGATGGAGGCGAGAAATGCCCAGCGGCGGTTGCGCGCCACCGTGCCGGTAAGCAGGCCGGTGAAGTGATAGAGCAACGCGGATGTGATCACTATCAGATAGAGCGGCAGCCAAACGCTCCAGGCCACCTGCCCGCGCCACAAGGCCCAAGCCATGAACGGCAGCGTACCGAGAAACATGACATACTCACGCACGGGCAGCCCGAAAAGATAACCGATCACCTTTGAGAGCGGCGACATCGGGATCAAGCGTTGGTAGTCGATCACCCCCTCATCCCGCTCCGCAGTCATGCCGCCGGCGACCTGCGCGGTGCCTAACACAAAAAGAATGATGGCTTGCACAACAAGCAGCGGAATAATGCCGGCGCGGGCCGAATCCGCCACGGACATCTGGGTGCGCAGGGCAATCGACGACCCGAGGGCCACAATGAATCCGGCAAGAAGCACGGCGATCAACAAGGCCACGCCGACGCCGCGCAAGCGCAGCCGCGACTGGCAATAACGCCGGAAAATCGGGTTGCTCCAGACGTTCCATGCGGAGTGACGGGTAGGTCGAATGCGGGGTGGTTCCGGGTTCATGGGCGTCGGTTGTTGGAGGCGACTTCCACCAGGATGTCTTCAAAGGACGAGCGTTTTTCCTCGAACGCTCGGAGGCGGAGACCGTGCGCGATGAGTCCTTCTAACAGATCTGCCTGAGCGTCATCACTGCCTGTGAATCGGAAAACCACCTGCTGACCGGCAAGTTTCAGATCGTGGACGGCGGGCCGGGATTGCAACCAAGTGGCGGCCTCCTCACCACCGGCTAACAGAGTGACGGTGAGCAGGCGTTCGGTGCTGCCAAGTTGATGGCGTACTTGATCGACGGTTCCCGATGCGAGCAGGCAGCCGCGGTTCATCACACACAGCGAGGAGCACATCTCGGCCAGCTCGCTCAGGATGTGGGAACTCACAAAAACCGTGGCACCGGAAGCCGCGAGCTTGCGCAGTGCGTTGCGCAAATCACGGCGGGCTAAAGGATCAAGCCCGCTCGCGGGTTCATCCAGAATCAAAACGCGCGGACGGTGGAGCAGCGTCTTGGCGAGCACGAGACGCTGCGTTTGTCCGCGGGAAAGTTCCTTGCACCAGCAATCGCGTTGGCCCGTTAGAGAAACCTCCTCAAGGCACTCGGCGGCGCGGTCCTGGCGCTGAGCACGGGATCCAAGCCCATACGCGGCGGCGTGGAAATCGAGGAACTCTTTGACTTTGAGGTCCGACGGCACGGGGGCGAGGTCGGGCATGTATCCGAGGATTCGGCGGACGCCTTCGAGGTCTTCGAGCGCGTCCACACCGTCGAGGATGACCTCGCCGTAGGTCGGTTGCATGAGGGTGGCGAGCACTCGGAAAGTGCTGGTTTTTCCGGCACCGTTAGGGCCGACGAGTCCGAACACCTCACCCTTGGGCACCGCGAGCGTGAAATCATTCACCGCGACGAAGTCGCCGTAGTCCACTCGCAGGCAGCGGATGTCGATGGCCGGGGCGGGGTCGACGGACGAATGGGGCAAGGTGGGGTTCACGGGGCGCGGTTAGGGAAAACCAGCCGTCCCGGCTGTGAGGGATGGCAGGCGTCACTCTGAAAAAACCCGGCCCGAGGAGATGCAATCATGTGTCGGGCGTTTCAGTAATCGTTGAGCATGTCCCAATCGGCGGGCAGGGTCAGACCAATGCCGTCCAAGGTTTTCGCCGTCTCATCGCGGCGACGTTGTTGTTCTGCCTGATAGACCGCGCGTTGTTCCGGCTTCAAAACCGAAAGCATGGCCTCCTGGCGGTCCCCGGTGCCCGTGGTGCCGATCGCGCCGGTCACTCCTTCTAACTGCATCGTCGGATCGTAGTCGCGCGACCCGCGCGCCATAATGCCGAACACCTGGTCGCGCTGCGCGTCGTCGAGCGTGACGATGGAATCCAAGCGCTGGACCCGCATGTCCGCATCCTGTTGGACGCGTTGGGCGCGCTCCGCCATGCGTTCGGTTTTGAAAGCCGCAAGCTTGTCGCCACTGAGCGATGTTTCCATGAACGCGTCCAACCCGTCGTCCGGTCGGCTATTCCGCGAGGCGGCCATGAGGTCCTCGATGCGGGTGCCGTCGTTCGCGACCAGATCGTTCCAGCGCTTCGCGTCGTCATCCGCTTTTTTCCCAAACCATTGCCTGAGGGCATCCTGCTGCTGGGGTGTTAGATCGTATTTCCGTGCGAGTTCGCCGGTCATGCTGTCGATCCTTTGTTGTTGTTGTTTGACGCGCATGCGGTCGAACAAAGGAGCGAGGTCGCGGAGCAATGGTTGGCTCGCGCGAAAAAGATCATCGGCGCTCACGGGACGTCCCTCGCGGATATCCTCGGCGAGGTTGCGGGCACCATCGGCAAGAGTCCGTCCCGGCCGCCGGGGACCGCGCGGATCCGCGTTTTCCAGTGAGGCGATGCGGTTTTGCGCGCGCTTCAACTCGACTTCCATTTTGTTCGCGCGCTCCACGGCAGATCCTTCGGGCGCGGGCAGACTCTGCAAAAACAAGGTCGCGCCCGCACCCCCGACCGCCAAGCCGATGACTAGCGGCAACCACGAGCGGATAGAACAGGCGAGCGACATTTTTTGTTAGGCCGGGGTTTTATCCAAGCCGAACGCGTCATGCACGGCGCGGGCGGCGTCTTCAATGAACGGCTCATCCACGGTCACGGCGATTTTGATTTCTGAGGTCGAGATCATGCCGATGTTGATGCCGGCATCACCCAGCGCCTTGAACATGGTGGCGGCCACGCCCGAATGCGAACGCATGCCAATGCCCACTGCAGAAAGCTTCGCGATACCCGCCTCCGTCTCGATTTTCGAGTGGGGCGCGAGCGCGGCGAGCACCGGTTTGAGTGCGGCCTGGGCCTTGCCGAGGTCGCTTGAATGCATGGTAAACGAATGGCGGGCGAACCCGTCATGAGCGATGTTAGACACAATCATGTCGAGGTTGATTTCCGCCTCGGCGAGTGCGCCGAGGATGCGGCCGGACATGCCGGGCGAGTCGGGGATGCCGGTGATGGTGACACGCGCTTGAGAGCGTTCGATCGAAACGCCGCGGATGACGACGTTTTCCATGTGGGGATGTTCTTCTAACACGAGGGTTCCGGGGTTATCATTGAGTGAGGAGCGGACTTCAAAAACGACACTGAATTTTTTAGCGAACTCGACCGAGCGGGACTGCATGACTTTGGAACCGGACGAGGCCATTTCCAACATTTCATCATAAGAAATCTCCGGCAATTTCCGGGCGTTTTTCACGATCCGCGGGTCACAGGTGTAGACACCATCCACATCGGTGAGAATCTGGCAGACATCCGCCTTCAGCGAGGCGGCCACCGCAATCGCCGTGAGATCCGACCCGCCGCGCCCAAGCGTGTGAATCATGCCATTCGGCGTGACCCCTTGGAAACCGGCAACCACCAAGACATTTCCCTCACTCAGGAAGCGGGTCATGAGCGCGGGATCCATCTGAAGGATGCGGCCGCGCGTGTGGGATCCGGTCGTGTGAATGCCCGCCTGCCGTCCCGTAATGGAAACGGCGGCCACCCCCAAGTCATGCAGTGCCATGGCGACCAGCGCGATCGATTGCTGCTCGCCCGTGGCTAACAGCACGTCCATCTCCCGCTCGCTCGGATTGTTAGAAAGCCCCTTGGCCAATTGAATCAGGCCGTCGGTCACGCCGGACATCGCCGAGACAATAGCGACGACCTGATGGCCTTCATCACGGGTGCGTTTGATGCGCGCGGCGACGTTGCGAATGCGATCGAGCGAACCGACGGAGGTGCCGCCAAATTTTTGAACGATGAGAGCCATGGGAGGAACGGCCCGCAGTCAAGGGGAACGCGGCGGATTTGGCAAGAAATTGAAAAAACATGGGACTCATTCCCACTGGGTGGCCCACGCGGCGGGCAAGCGCAGCGGCTTGCCGGCAGGCATGGCGACCAAGGCGAGCGTCTGACGCGCGGTCAGCAAAACCGCCCCGTCCGATTCGCGGATCATCTCGAAGGCACACCAGAACCGGGCCCGAGCGAGCGCGTCGAGGCGGCCGTGGATCACGAGCCAGTCGCCCAGCATGGCCGGGCGTTTGTAATCGACCTCGATGCGGGTGACGACGGGGAAGACGCGGGTTTCAGACATCGAGCGGAGGTCGAGACCCATGAGTGCGGCGAGGCGGGTGCGGCAGGTTTCGATCATCCGCAAGTAGGCGAGGTTGTGCACAACCCCACCACAGTCGGTGTCGAAAAACATGACTTCCTCGCGGGTTTGCAAATGCGGGCGCGGACTCGGCATGCGCAAATCCTGCGCGAATTCTGAGGGATCTGCAATGTTCGCTTGTGGCGTCACGTTGAATTACGCTAGAAAGGAATCGGATGCGCGTGCAAGGACGACAGATTCGATCGATTGCGGGATTGTTCGCAGGCATGTCCCTTGCGGTTTGGGCGGGAGAATTCGCCCCGCCCGCGGAAGGCCCGGTCGCATTCCGAAGAGACCAACTGCCTTTGGACGTGGACACGATGAGTGAACTTTCCCAGCAGCTCGCGTCCTTGGCCAAGGGAGTGAACGGCACCACCGCTCCCGCCCGCCGTCGGGCGGCCCAGTTGATCGCGCTCGCCTTGGCGCTTGACCCCGCAAACACGAAAGCCCGCGAGTGGGCCACGGAATACCAACAACACCCGCATCGGCCACCCACTGATGCCGGCCCACTCGAATCCCTCCGCACGCGAATCCGTCAGCAGGCCGCATGGTTGGAATCCACCGCAGCAGGCAGTGAGGGTCAGGCGCTCGCCGCTTGTCTGAAAGACGTCCTCCCTCTAACAGATCCTCAACTCCCCGGAGCGGACCCCGGAAACACCAGCGCGGAAATCGGCGCCTGGGCCGGATGGGTTTCTCCCCTTTCCGCCTATGAGGACCGGGTCTTGCCCAAGGAGGATATCCCCGAAAAACCGGCACCTATTCCCCCTCCGAAGCAACCCACTCTTCTCGGCCAAGCCAAAGTTCACATCGTGCTTTGGAAAAAATCCGGAAAAGACGCGTCGGCTCAGTGGGCACTCACTCCCTCCACGCTTCAGATGTCCGCCGTCAAGCTGCCCGGCAATCCACAGGAACCCCCGCCGTTCTCGCTGGTGATCGGTTCTAACAAAACTGAAAACCCGTTTTCTCAAATGGGTGACGTGTTGAAAAACCTCCTCACAAAATACCACGAGACCCTCCCGACCGGCTATTGTGTCTCCATCACCAGTCCAGAACTCGAACCCGCGATACTTGCCCACAAACACCAATCGCTCAGTGCGGCCGCCGCAGTCCTCGCAAGCTCGGCCATCACCCGCCGCGAACCGGACGCCATCATCATCGGCAAAATCGACGAAAACGGCGCCTTCGGTCTCCCGTCCGATTTTTGGGACCAACTGCAAGCACTGGTCGGCAAAGGAAGCGGCCAACGCCTCGTGCTACCTGCCGCCGCCGCTCCCATCCTCCCGTCGCTGCTCGCCATGGAAAAGCCCGAAGCGTTTCTCGAATATGAGATTCTGTTAGCCAATGATTTCAAGGAACTGCTGGATTTCACCGCCAAGACGTCGGAAGAACCCCTCGCCAAAGCGAGCACGCAATTTCGCGAGATCCGCGAACGGGTCGGCTCACAGGATATCCGCCAATACCTTGCCAACCGCTTTGTGCGCCAGCGACTGGGGGAAGTTCTGCAGGCCGTTCCTTTCCATTATTCAGCAAAGATGTTGCTTCTCCAGGCGTCCGGAAGCCGGCCCACCTGGGCACCTCGCAAAATCCTCGCCGCCGAACTCCGCCGCCTCGCGGACTCCACCGATTGGGTTTTAAAAATTGCCCAAATCGTCAGCGAAAAATGGCGGGTGGTCTATAAAAATGGCACCTCCATCAATTTCATGGACGGCTACGAATTCAGTTCTGCGGACATCATCAAAATCGGGCAAATTTACGACCAATACCGCGCCCGAGTCGACACGGTGGAACGTTATGTGGATAAAAAAGATCTCGATCTCTATGAGTGCGCGCTCAAAGACACCGCCACACTTCGAAATCTCGATAAGGCGCTGCGGTCCCGTGGGGCACAGTCTTTCGTGCCGGTGCGCCTCAGCTGCACCGCCTTCGTTGAAAGCCATAAAGCGCTCGTCGAAACCCTCGCCAAGGCAATGATCGAGCTCCCCCCTGCTCCCGGGTCTTGACCCTCCCAATAGGCTCCCGGCATCTGCAAACTTGCTATTGGAAAACTGGCGTTTAGCGTGTCACGCATGATGCTGCATGGGTGGAATCTTCCGCATTGCCGATCAGGCGTCCTGCTCTTCACAGCCGTATTGTGTCTGGGTTGCGACACCTCACAAAAACGCGCCCTCAAGGAACTCAACCTCGACGGTGTCGAACCCTCCGGCCGCTCGCTCGTCCGCGCCGCCCTCCTCCGCAACTCCGCCCGCGCCTCCCTCCTCCTCGAAGCCGGCGTCTGCACCGAACAACGCGACCCACTGGGACAAACGCCCCTCGCAATCGCCGTCAACAATCGAGACCTTCCCACCACCCTCATCCTCCTCAACGCTCATGCCAATGTCAACGCCACCTCAACCAGCCAGGCATGCATCCTCGGCTTTGCATTGCAACAGGCAGATGCGATTCTGACAGAGATTTTGTTAGAGTCAGGCGCCAGCACGGACGGTTTGATGCCGGATGGTGAGAAAATCCTCCCGTGGGCGATTCGTCAGGGCCGGTTTGATCTGGTCAAAATGATGATGCAATCCGGTTCGGACCCCCACCTCAAAGACCGCAACGGCAACCCACTCCTCCACGTCGCCATCGAGTCCGGTCGCCGCGATCTCATGGAGGCGCTCATTCAGTTAGGCGCGGACCCGGGAGGCACCAACGCCGCCGGCGAAACCACCATCCATCTGGCACTCCGGCAGGGATGGACCGATATCATCCCCAAACTTGCGGCCGCAGGCGCGGACCCCAACGCCTTTGACCTCGGCGGACTCACGTTGTTAGACCGCGCGGTGGCCGATGGCAATTCGGATCGGGTCGCCCTCTTATTGAAAATTGGTGCCGATCCGAATCACTGCCAAAATCCCGGGTCAGACATGAGCCCGTTAGAAAAAGTCTTCGATTCCCCAGACCCGACATTGTTCCAGGTCTTCCTGAATCACGGTGCCAAACCCCCGCGTGGAGACTGGAGCCCGTGGCTTTGGCGGACCCTCCAGCGCCGCGATCTTGAAAAAGCCCGGCTCCTGCTCGCTCATGGCACCCGGACCACGACGCCCGGTCCCGCTGGTTTAAATCTGTTAGAAAGCGCCGTGCTTGCCGGTCAGTTCAACTTCGTGAAGTTGTTGATGGATTACGATTGCGCCGCGGGTCGCGCGGTGGATTTTGCCTGCGAGCGAGGCGATCACGAGATGCTCGGGTTGCTGCTTGCATGCGGGGTTCCGCTTGATCGTTTCACCCGGATCCCATCGCGCGACACCCTCTTGGCCGCCGCTTTGCGCAAGCGCCACGATCGCTTGGCCGAGTGCCTCGTCCGATACGGGGTCGACACGCGCTTGAGTCTATCCGAAGGCCAGAGCGCGTTTCATCTGGCGGTGGCGACCGGTTGTCAGCGCACGGTCAAACAACTTCTTGCCACAGGGGCTGCGGCCAACGCCCCATTTGTGCTTCCGGTTTCCCCGGTCTTTTTGGAACAAGTTCGGCCGGGAGTGATGCGATGGCTGCTGAAAACGGACCGCAATGTGACGCCGCTGATGGTGGCCGCCGATGCGGGAAACATTTCGGTGGCGCGGCATTTGTTAGAATCGGGTGCGCGAACCGAGGTGTGGACCCGTTTTTCAGAGTTATGGCCGATGGATTTGGCGTCCCGGCGCAACGATGTGCAGATGATGCGGTTATTTCTCGGACAAGATCCATATCGCGAGGAACGCCGCATTGAAGTCCGGCTGTCGGAACAACGGGCGCGCCTGATGGATGCCTGCGGCAAGGAAATTTTCACCACGCGAATTTCCACCGGACGCGCCGGATTCACGACGCCGACCGGCGAGTATGCGATCACGAACAAACACCGCGATTGGACCTCAACACTCTATCACGCGAGCATGCCGTATTTTTTACGACTGAGCTGCGGTGCATTCGGGTTGCACCAAGGATACGTCCCCGACTACCCGGCCTCTCACGGATGCATTCGTGTGCCCGAGGGCAAAGCCGCGAAATTGTTTGCGATGACGCAAACCGGAGACCGCGTCACGATTCTTCCGTGAGCCGTCGGATCACCTCTTCCGCACAGCGGTCGGCCTCATGCAGAAGGAATGGGGGTGCTTTGAGTTGGCGGTTGCGTTGCCAGTCCGCCCACGAGGTGAGAAACCCATCGGCGATGAGTCCCTCGATCCCACCGATCACCCGCGACGACCGCTTGAGACGTGGCACGGGAAGCAGGCCCACCCTGGCACCTGAAGTCAGCGCTTCGTAGATCATCGAAACCGAGTCTTCCGTCACCCAAACTTCCTCGGCGGCCGCGAGTTTCCCAGCCAGCCAAGCGGGCGGGGTTTCCTCATGCCGAAAAATCTCGACCCACGGCAGCCTGTGGCTGATGGCATCCATGAATCCTACGGGGGTGCGACGCGAATCGGCGATCTGCCAAACTCGGCGAGCTTCACTCACTTCACTGACTTCTCTAACAGTGATTTCAGCGAGAAGATCGAGCAAGCCTTCCGAGTCCCAGCCATGAGTGCCGGATGGACCACCGATGAGGATCATGCGGCCGTGGCGTTCCACCGCGGTGGATGCCACCACCCGGTTCAGCGCACCGCAGGTCAGAATCACGTTCGACCGCGCCTTGCCACCGGGAAAATCGTGAGTGGGAGCGACGCACCAATCAAACCAAGCGAGCGGCAGACTGGGACGCATGAGCACAAGGCTCTTGGCTTGGTGGGCGCGCGCCAACCAGAGCAACGCGGGATGCGTGGCATGACCGGCACCCAAAATCACGTCGGGCCGCGGCAACTCGGCACTCACCGAAAGCGCCCGGAGCGACCGGAACATCGCGAGTATCGAACGCACGCCCCCAAGCGACGCTCGCGTGTCACCCCGTATTTCAGGGAGAGCGATCCGGTGAATCGAGCACGGTGCATGACGCGCCATCGCCTCTGCAAGCCCGGCCGATTGGTTTTCATGGCCGGTCTTGCCATCTCCAAGCAGCCAAAGGGTGAGGGGGCGGAATGGACTCATCATGGCAAAGCCAATCTCACACAAACACCTCCATCATGGCAAGCCCTTGCCGCAGCCCATACCCAATTAGACAGAACGCTATATTCTAACAAACACACGGAACCCGCGCGGTGCCAGGTGTGGAATCGGGAGTCACTTTTGGATGGGGGCTTCCGGGCAGGGGGCTTCCGGGCAGGATGCCCGGGCCACGGTGGCGCGGGCATCTTGCCCGCCGCCTCTAACAATCAAGTGAGCCGGGAGGGTGAAAAGCGCCCATGATGCGCACACCGCTCGACGCGAGCGACTTGTCATGGACTTTCTTTCTCGCACGAGCAACCCGCACTGCGCTAGTGTAGCCCGCCAAGCAGATTGCACACTATTCGGAAACCCCTTCGATTGATGATTGCCGCTTGTTGATTTTTGATTGTTGAAGTGACGGAACGCCATCTCAACATCCACTCAAGA
>CAIYYV010000180.1 GCA_903930425.1 Akkermansiaceae bacterium
AGGGGCTTGACTTCTGGGGTGGACTTGAACATGCAGGCAAAAAATTCAACGAAAACTTGACTCTTTTCTCTTTATTCACAAGAAAAACTTTCAACAACCCATGCCTGATTATCATCTGGACCACCTCTCGCAACTCGAAGCCGAGGCCATCTTTATTTTACGCGAAACGTTTGCCCAGTTTGAACGTCCGCATCTGTTATTTTCGGGAGGCAAGGATTCCATCGTCATGGCATGGCTCGCCCGAAAGGCCTTCTCGCCGGCTCCCACGCCTTTCCCGCTCCTCCACATCGACACCGGTCACAATTTTTCCGAAGCCCTTGACTACCGCGACCGCTTCGCCGCCGATATCGGGGCCAAGGTCGTTGTGCGCCACGTCGAGGACTCCATCCGAACCGGACGCGTGCAGGAGGAAAGTGGCCCCTTCGCCTCTCGTAACGCCCTCCAAACCGTCACCCTGTTAGATGCTCTGGAGGAACTGCAGGTCGATGCCGCGCTCGGCGGTGGACGCCGCGACGAGGAGAAGGCCCGGGCCAAAGAACGCTTCTTCAGCCATCGAGACGGATTTGGTCAGTGGGATCCTAAAAACCAGCGCCCCGAATTGTGGAACCTCTTCAACGGCCGGAAAAACCACGGCGAACACTTCCGCGTTTTTCCTCTGAGCAACTGGACCGAAATGGACATTTGGATGTATCTCAAGCGCGAAGCGATTCCGCTTCCGTCGCTCTATTTCGCCCACTCGCGGCGGGTGTTTCAACGCGGCGGCACATGGCTGGCTGACACTCCCTTCGTGACCGTGCAACCGGGTGAAACGATCATCGAAAAAATCATCCGCTTCCGCACTGTTGGCGATGCCACATGCACCGGTGCCATTGCATCCAGCGCTGACACCCTTGACGCCATCATTGCCGAAGTGGCTGCCGCCCGGACCACCGAGCGCGGCACCCGCACCGACGATCGGCGTTCCGAAACCTCCATGGAAGACCGCAAACGCCAGGGTTATTTCTAACACCTGCCGCCGCCAGTCCCACACACTTCATTCATGATCACTGATATCTTACGTTTCACCACCGCTGGCAGCGTGGACGACGGCAAATCCACCCTCATCGGTCGCCTCCTCTACGATTCCAAAAGCATCTTCGAAGACCAACTCGAAGCCATCACCCAGACCAGTCAACGCCGCGGCGATGCCAATCTCGACCTCTCGCTCTTGACCGACGGCCTCCGTGCCGAACGGGAACAGGGCATCACCATCGATGTCGCCTACCGCTATTTCGCCACCCCTCACCGCAAATTCATCATCGCCGACACCCCCGGCCACATCCAATACACCCGCAACATGGTGACCGGCGCGTCCACCGCCCAACTCGCCATCGTCCTGATCGATGCCCGCCAGGGGGTCATCGAGCAAACCCGCCGCCACGCCTTTCTCGCCAATCTCCTGCGGATCCAGCATGTCGTCGTGGCCGTCAATAAAATGGACCTCGTGAACTGGGACGAGGCCACCTACCTCGCCATCTGCGAGGATTTCAAGGCCCTCGCTTCTCGCCTCGAGGCCATCGTCGAGGTGGTCTTCATCCCGATCAGTGCCCTTCATGGCGACAATGTTGTCACCTCGTCGCCTCACTCTCCTTGGTATCATGGGTCCAGCCTGCTCTATCACCTCGAAAACGTTTACATCGGGCCGGATGCCAACCACGTCGATGCTCGCTTCCCGGTGCAGTGCGTGATCCGCCCGCACGATGACGCCCATCATGATTTTCGCGGCTACGCCGGACGGGTAGCCGGCGGAGTGTTCAAACCCGGCGACGAGGTGATCGTTTTGCCCGCCGGATTCAGCACTCAAATCAAGGCCATCCACGGTCCCGACGGTCCGCTCAGCGAGGCCTTTCATCCGCAGAGCGTCACCCTCGAACTCTGCCACGACTTCGATATCTCTCGCGGCGACATGATCGCCAAGCCCCACAACCAACCGTCCGTGAGCCAAGATTTGGAAGCCATGGTCTGTTGGTTCTCCGCCAAGCGTACCCAACCCGTCGGCCGCTACGTCTTGCGCCACACCTCTCGCGAAGTCAAAGCCCTGCTCACCGAGGTGCGCTACCTCGTCGACATCCAAACGCTCCACAAGCTCGAGGACGTCACTACCGTGGGCATGAACGACATCTTGCGCGTCACCCTCCGTACCAGCGCCCCGGTCTTGCACGACCCGTATCGCCGCAACCGCCAAACCGGCGGCTTCATCCTGGTCGATGAACACAGCAACGAAACCGTCGCCGCTGGCATGATCCTCTGACCCGCCCACGCGGTCACAAAAAAACGCCCGGACTCGCGTCCGGACGTTCTGTGCGAAAACAACCCGATAGAAAATTTTCAGCGGGAATAAAGCTCAACAATGAGTTGCTCGTTGACCAGCGGGGCGATGTCAGCCCGTTCAGGCACTCGCGCGACCGTGGCTTCCAGCTTGTCCTTGTCCACACTCAACCAATCCACTACCGACAACGACTGCGTGAGATCGGTCATGCGCAACACCAATTGCTGCGAAGACGGCTTGGCACCCACCTTGATCACGTCACCCGGCTTCACTTGATAGCTGGGGACATCGACGCAGCGGCCGTTGACCAGCACATGGCCGTGATTGACAATCTGCCTCGCGGCTTGGCGGCTGTTGCCGAATCCCGCGCGATAACACACATTGTCCAAACGGGTTTCTAACACTTGCAGCAAGATCGCGCCTGTCACACCGCGGCGGCGGGCAGCTTCTTCATAATCACCGCGGACTTGTTTTTCTAACACCCCGTATTGAAACCGGAGCTTCTGCTTTTCGCCCAGGGCGACCGAGTATTCGCTCTTCTTTTTGCGCCCGGCGCGCACGCCGTGCTGGCCGGGGGGGAAATTGCGGCGTTCAAATGCCTTCGATGGACCAAAAAGAGAGACGCCGAAACGACGGCTGATCTTTGCGCGGGGACCTGTGTAACGTGCCATAGTGAAGTTTCTGGAAAAAGGTGAGAATTACACGCGGCGGGCCTTTTTCGGGCGGCAACCGTTGTGGGGAATCGGGGTGACGTCGCGGATCGAAAGAATTTCAAGACCCAGACCTTGCACGGCCCGTACTGCGGATTCACGGCCGGACCCCGGCCCCTTGACGCGCACGTCCACTTCCTTCAGGCCGTGGCCCATGGCTTGGCGGCAGGCATCTTGCGAGACGACTTGGGCGGCGTAGGCCGTGCTTTTGCGCGATCCCTTGAAACCCATTTTACCGGCGCTCGACCAACCGATCGAATTGCCATTGACGTCCGTCACGCTGACCAAGGTGTTGTTGAAGGTGGCGGTGACATGCACCACTCCGCGCAGCACATTCTTGGCACCCTTCGCCTTGTGAATCTTGATCTCCTCTTCACCTCCGCCGATCTCGGCAAAAATGTCGCGCTTGACCTCTTTTTTCGGGGCCTCGACAGCGACTGCGGCAGCGGGTGCCGGGGCGCTGGCCACCACGGGAGCGGCAGCTGCTTTATTCGTTTCTTCGTCGGACATGGATCAAAAATGCGGTGGATTATTTCTTAACGCCCACGGTCTTTTTCTTGCCCTTGCGGGTGCGGGCATTGGTGCGGGTGCGCTGGCCGCGGACTGGTAAGCCGCGCTTGTGGCGGATGCCGCGATAACAATTGATGGAAGTCAAACGCTTCAGTTGGGCTTGGCGCTCGCGGCGCAAGTCCCCCTCGACCATGATGGCTTCGGTTTGAATCACCTGCGAGATGCGCACCAATTGCTCTTCGCTGAGTTGACCGGTGCGGATGTTCGGATCAACCCCGGCATGTTCCAGGATCCTGGCCGCCGTGGGACGACCAATGCCAAACATGTAGGGCAAAGAAGCTTCAATGCGCTTCTCATTCGGAATTTCAATGCCTAGGATACGTGCCATAATGTGCCGGTGTTCGCGTGACCGCAGAACGGTTGGAATGCCTCCAAACTTCCCGCGGGGCGGGTGGTTTAGCAGACAAGCACCGACTGGCAAGCCGGAAATGGAAAATTTCGCAGGTCCTGCTAAATTTTCAGGTGGCCCGGTGATTTTCAGAGACCCGAAAGACCGGCATCTTCCGGATTTCGAGAAAATTTACCGCGGACTTTCCCGCCAATGGTCCGAGATCCCGTCTCGACAAAACAAGCATGGCTCCTAGCTTCGCTCCTACCCACACCCCATGGAATCCAACCTCAGCTTTTCTCAGCCCCTTCCCCCAGATGACGTCGCCGCCATCGATGAACTCGGAAAAACCTATCAGGCACTCCGAATCGAACTCGGGAAAACCATCATCGGACAGGACCAGGTCATCGAACACCTCGCGGTTTGCCTTTTTGCCCGCGGCCATGCCCTGCTCATGGGCGTCCCCGGTTTGGCCAAAACCCTGCTCGTTTCGTCCGTGGCCCAAACCTTCGATCTTTCTTTCAATCGCATCCAATTCACCCCCGACCTGATGCCGGCCGACATCACGGGCACCGACATCATCCAGGAATCCGGTGTCGGCGGCCGCCGGCAATTCGAATTCATCAAGGGACCCGTTTTCGCGCATATCGTTCTGGCAGACGAAATCAACCGCGCCCCGGCCAAAACCCAGTCGGCCATGCTCGAAGCCATGCAGGAAAACAAGGTGACCGTGCTGGGGCATACCTACACTCTCCCACCGCCATTCTTCGTGCTCGCCACCCAGAACCCGATCGAACAAGAGGGAACCTATCCGCTCCCCGAAGCACAGCTCGACCGATTCATGTTTCTCATCGAAGTTGATTACCCGTCGGCCGAGGAGGAAAAACGCATCGCCCGCGAAACCACCGGCTCCGCCCGCGCCTCCCTCAACCATCTGTTAGATGGACAAAAGGTACTCGCCTATCAGCAACTCGTGCGCCGCGTCCCGGTCCCCGAGCACCTCTACGAATACGCCGTGAAGATGGTCCGCATGACCCGCCCCGGCCAACCCGAATCCCCCCAGTGGATTCGCGACACCGTCGGTTGGGGTGCTGGTCCGCGCGCCGTCCAATACCTCATTCTCGGCGCCAAATCCCGTGCCGCCCTGCGCGGCGCCTACATGGCTTCGCTCGAAGACCTCGAAGCGGTCGCTCCTTCCGTGCTCACCCACCGCGTCATCACCAACTTCGCCGCCGAGTCCCAAGGCATGACTTCCAAGAAAATCGTCGAGCGACTCATCAAGGAAATGCGGGACGAATGATGCATTCCTTCATCGACAACGACCTGCTCTCCCGGTTAGGCGCACTGCCCATCGAGTCGCGCGTCCCGATGTTAGGAAATGTCGTCGGCAAACACCGGTCGCCCCACCGCGGGTCGTCCGTCGAGTTCGCCGAATACCGGAAATACGTTCCCGGCGACGACACCCGCCGCCTCGATTGGAAGGCGTTCGCCCGCTCCGACCGATTCTATATCAAGGAATTTGAGGCGGATACCAACCTGCGCGCGTATTTCGTCGTCGATGCCTCCGGCTCGATGAATTTCACCGCCATGGGTGAGGCGAAAATCCAATACGCGCGGCGCATCGCCGCCTCGCTTGCCTATCTGTTAGTCAATCAGGGCGATGCCGCCGGCTTGTCGGTCTGCACCGACAAGCTCCACCTCGAAGTCCCGCCCAGCCGCCGCGCCGCCCACCTCGAACGGTTTTTCTCGACCCTTGGGCAACTCGAGCCCGCCGGGGAAACCGGGTTGTTAGACGCGCTGCACACCATCGCCGAGAAAATCGGGCAACGTGCGTTTGTGGTGATTTTGTCAGATTTATTCACGGACCCTGTGGCGCTCGGCGACGCCCTCCAGCACCTGCGTTACCGCAAGCACGACATCTCGGTGTTCCACCTGATGGACCCGCAGGAAATCCACTTCAATTTCGAGCGACCCCACCGCTTCGTCGATCTGGAGGACGGCACGTCGCTCGTCGCCGAACCCGCCCTCATCGCCGACGAATACCACTCCGCCCTGCGCGACTTCCTCGCCGCCGTGCGCGCCAAATGCCACGACGCCTCCGCCGACTACCAACTCGTCACCACCGACACGCCGCTCGAGCCGCTGCTTCGCGAATTCCTAACAGCCAGGCTGCCGAAATCGAAGCGCTAGGCAGGCCGATATTCACGATGGAACTCCATACCACTTTATCTATCATTCCTTTTAAATCATGGATCTATCTGATAATCTTTCCGCCTCGAGAAATATCTTCGGTGCCCACTTCAACGCCCCTACAGAAGCCATCCGGCTCGGCGAAGCCGTGATGGATTTGGTGGACGCCCTCTGCGATGCCGACTATCAATTTCCCGAAAGCAACAAAAACGGCAGTTACTGGACCAATCGCGGCGAAAACAAAACCCGCCGTTTACATCCGCTGCGGTCTCTCCAATAATCCCGGATTCTGAGCTGAATCCAACCACCAACCATTATATTTCCACCCCATGAAAATCGAAATCAGGGATCTTGGTGCGCTCAAATGCGCGGATTTCACCATCAATGACCTTACAATCATTTCGGGTGCCAACAACTCCGGCAAAACCTACGCCACCTATGCGCTGTATGGATATCTGAAACTTTGGAGGCGCTACTTCAGCTTCAAGAGTCTGCTCAGCCATTTAGTGGACGAACTCAACAAACAGGGAGCGGCGGAACTCTCCGTGGACCTGCTGGAGAAAAACTTTCCCAAACTGGAGAAACAAGCTTGCGAGAAGTATGTCTCAGAGCTGCACCGGGTATTGGCGGGCACCGAGAAATATCTTTCCGATGCACACTTCCGTCTGACCAGCAAACCATTCGAAGGTTTTCGCAAGCACGGGTTTGAGCACCGCGCAGTCCGGGCGAATACTTCACTATTCCGCGTGTCCTATCAAGGTGGTTCTTCACCCATCCGCATCACCCTTCTTACGGAACTGTCCAAATTACAGAATCCAGGAGAAACCACCCAACTCGGAATCGACTTTCTCAACAATGTCCTGCTCGACCAATTGCTTGGACCGGTTTACCCCGAAATTTTCATCGCCAGTGCCGAGCGCACCGGCGCAACCATCTTCCAAAAGGAACTGGACATCGCTCGCAACCGCCTCATCGAAAGCATGGGTGAGAACGCCAGCGGCAACCTCGACCCCTACAAGGCGATTCTAAAAGCGTCCACGGACTACCCTCTTCCAGTCAGAGATGACATCAACTTCATTCGCAGCGTGGAGAGTCTCGCGAAGGATGAAGGCGAACTGGTCAAAGCAAATCCAGGACTGCTTGACGATTTCCATGACATCATCGGCGGCGAATACCGTTTCGTTAAAAATCAGGGGCTTTTTTTCGTTCCAAGCACGAAAAAGACATCCCGCCTCACCATGGGAGAAAGCTCAAGCGCCGTTCGCTCATTGCTTAATATCGGCTCCTACCTGCGCCACAAAGCCAAGCCTGGCGATCTCCTGGTGATCGACGAACCCGAACTGAACCTCCATCCAATCAATCAGCGAAAAATCGCTCGATTGGTGGCCCGTATCGTCAACTGCGGAGTCAAGGTTTTCCTCACTACCCACAGCGATTATATCATCAAGGAACTCAATACATTGATCATGTTATCACCGAGAGAAGGGCACCTGGAGAGGATAAGGATAGAAGAAAACTACCGTGAGGACGAACTCCTGAGCCCCTCAAAAATCAGTGTTTATCATGCCCAGGAGGGAAACTGTAAATACGGGGAAATGAAGAAAGCAGTAAGAGGAATGACGTTAGAGCCTGCTGACATCAATGTGGAACAGGGAATCGAGATTACCAGCTTTGATGACCAAATCGAGGAAATGGACCGCATTCAATCGAACATTCTATATTCCCATGATTGAAAAGGAGCATGTAAGCAAAGTCATCGAGGCCCTGCGAGCCGTCGTTGCGCCATCCTGTCAGCAGC
>CAIYYV010000181.1 GCA_903930425.1 Akkermansiaceae bacterium
ATGCCCGGACCACCGGTGGCGCGGGCATTGCCCAAGTATTTGGAAACAGTCAGTTGGGCTATCTCCGCTTTGCTCCGGTTCTGCCCGCCGCCATTCTTCAGCCGGGCTCCGCAGTTTTCCTCTCGGGTCAGGATATCTGGCCCCCTCGATACGGCGGGTGATTGTCGTCGGCTGGCTGACAGGATTGCCTTGCGGGCTTGGCCACGCGGCTCCGTGGCCGCAGACTTACGGTCTGGTGGCTCATTGGGCATTTGAAAGTTTGGAGAAAGCCGATGGTCGCACGGTGACCGTGGATCTGGCGAGCGACCGCCGGGACCAGGTCAGGGGCCACAGTCGCTTGCAGGAAGGCGTGCGCGGCAACTGCATGGTGCTGAACGAATATGACAGCGAAGTAATTCGATCGGCCGAAAGCGGATCGCTGATCAACAGCAAGGCTTTCACGGTCGAGGCGTGGATCGCGCCCCGCTCGTATCCGTGGAACTGGGCTCCGATCGTAATGCAGCGCGACGAATCCGCTGGCTTCTATTTCGGCATCGACGGTGACGGTCGCCTCGGACTGCAGGTGGCGGTTGGCGGCAAGTGGCTGGAGTGCAACTCGGAAATGCCATTCCCCGGACTACTAACCGAGCACCAGTGGAATTCGGACAGTCGGCAATGGCAATACTTTGGTACGGGCAAGCCCGCACCGCCCGAGCCGTTGGGTGACAATACCGGCAAGCCGACGATCCCCTTGCTTCGGTGGTCACATGTGGTAGGCACCTTCGATCCGCCCGTGGGCATCAAAATCTACCTTGATGGAAAACAGTTAGCCACAACAGCCGATCAAGGTGACATGACTCCGGCGGCGAACTCGGAGTTGCGCATCGGCCGCGACACGCGCTCGATGCGACCGACCCATACGGAACGCCCGCAGAACACCAACCCGTTCAACTACTCGTTCGACGGCCTGTTCGACGAAATCAAGGTCTATGACCGTGCCCTGTCACCGGAGCAGGTGGACGCGGCGTTCCGTCAGGTCCAACCCCGCGTTGCCAAGCCGCTGGAGTATCGGAAAATTCCGACCGGTCCCGCCCGGCCAGGCAAGTTTGGTGCCTACCACACCCGCTTGATCTACGATGTCGATTATGACCGCCAGTGGCCCATCGGACCGCAACAGGACGTGGTGGTGAGGTTTGACGAACATGCCTTCAAGCTGGTCTTCTGGCACGGGATCAACAACTATCCGGTCTGGTATGCGGAAAATGACATCGGCCTGATGTGGGAGGCGGTGGAAACCTCGGGGCCGCTCGGTTGCCACGAAGCGATGATGGACAGGCAGTGCCGTTACTCGCATGTCAGGATCATCGAGAACAACGACGCGCGCGTGCGAATCCACTGGCGGCATGCGCC
Source organism: Akkermansiaceae bacterium (assembly GCA_903930425.1). Lineage (GTDB taxonomy): Bacteria > Verrucomicrobiota > Verrucomicrobiia > Verrucomicrobiales > Akkermansiaceae > Luteolibacter. The sequence continues at coordinate 1,390 of CAIYYV010000181.1, forward strand.
ATGCAACATCGAATACGGATTGGCCCATGTGGATCCCGTGACCGGATGGGGTGACTGGTGCGACGAGTATCTGACGATTTATCCCGACGGTGTGGCGGCCCGAGAACTCGTTCACTGGTGTCCGCGACCAAAAAGCAGGCACACCTACGAGCAGGACAATTTCATCATCCCGATTGGCATGAC
>CAIYYV010000182.1 GCA_903930425.1 Akkermansiaceae bacterium
CCATGAAAAGCCAATAACAAAGCGTTTTCCCTCAATGCATGGGCGCATCATGGGCGATGCATGCACATTCGGCGGCCGGAGTCCGCCGCTCCTTGGGTCCATGAGAAGTTGTTAGATCGGTGCATGGGCGCATCATGCACATTCGGCGAGCGGAGTCCGCCGCTCATTCGGGCGCAGGTCTTTCAATCATCAATCATCAATCCTCACTCTTCAATACTCAATCTTCTTCACGTCGCTCTGCGGCGTGAGCGGAGCAGGGCACCGGAGCCGATGAGGCAGCCGATGGCGAACAAGCTGCCGGGTTCGGGCACGGCGGTGAGGTTGACGAAATGCGCTTGGGTCGCCTCGGTGGCGAAGTTCAAGCCGCCGGTCGAGGCATAGTAACTGATTTTCCAGGTGTTGAGACCGGCGGTAAAGACCTCATTGTCTAACAGTTCGTTGCCGGAATAGGTGAAGTATCCGCTATTCCATGCGCCGGCATAGTTGATAAGCGACAGCGTGGTGTTGGGCGCGAATGCCACATTCGGATCTCCCAGATCCGGCAAGGTCAGACCAACCGGTCCCGTGAGGTTGAGGTTACCGCTGACAATGAGAAGGTCACCCGAAGCGGAGGAAATCGCGCTGGAATCCATTTCATAAGTGAGCGACGAACCGGCATGGAACGTCAAGTCGCCGCCGATTGCGAAGCTTTCAACTGACGCACCAGGCGAGAGAGTGCCATCGACGGTCACCGCGCCAGCGACACTACCGGTGCCGCCGAGCGTCGCGCCGGAAGAGACGCTCACCGCGCCCGCACCGGTGATCGAGCCGTTGATCCGCAGGAGTCCGTTAGAAACAGTGGTCGCGCCGGTGTAGGTGTTGGTTCCTGATAGAATGAGCGTGCCGGAGTCGGTTTTGGTGAGGCCACCGTCTTGCGTGAGATTGGAATGGATGGTGGCATGTCCCGCTCCGCCCACCGTGAACAATCCGGTGCCCGTGACATTGCCCGTGCTCACTGTGAGAGTCTGACCGGAGGTGGTGACATCCAAACGCCCGCCGCCTGCACCGCCGACCGTAAAGCCGCGGGTGTAGATGGCGGAGTTGCCGGTGTAGGAGAGCGTGCCTTGCGTGGCGGCGGCTCCCAATGTCACGGACGTGGCCGCATTGCCCAGATTGCTGGCACTGCCACTGACCACGATGTTGCTTGCGCTGACCGTTCCGGCACTGATCGTGGTGGCACCTAGATAGGTGTTAGATCCGGAAAGCACCATCGTGCCATCACCCAGTTTGTTGATGCCACCGACCGTGCCGCCGGTTGTGCCGACACCCGCGAGAATCATGCTGACGATCAAGTCAGGGTCACTGGTGGCGGTCACGTCGGCCACATTGAAGTTTTGCACGCCTTGCAAATGGATGCCACCGGTGCCGTTCATCGTGGAAACTCCGGCCCCACTCACCGTCACCGTCGCGGCGCCCGTGGTGGTGTCTGCCAGTAACGCGTCATAACTGGTGAGCCCCCTGTTAGACGTCCAAGTCGCGCCGTTCTGCAGAGTCACATTGCCGAAGCGGGCTTCAAAATTGGAATTCATCAACAACGTGCCGCCATTCACCGAAAGCACCCGCGTGCCGGCCAAGGCCGTGCCGTGACCGGACACAAACACATTGATGGCTCCCACTTCAAGTGTGGCACCGGTGCCCACATTGAAGCCCGATGAATTGAGCAGGGTGTTGCTGACCACCAACTTGCCACTGCCTGACACGTTCGTCGCTCCGGAGTAAGTTTTGGCGGTGCTGAAGGTCAAATTGCCGGCCCCAATTTGGTGCACCGCTCCGGTGCCGCTGATCGTGCCAGAGTAGGTCAATGCATCACTGCGGTCGAAGACCAGAGTGCCTTCATTGGCGACGTTACCGATCGTGCCCGACGTGCTACCCATACCGATCTGCAAAGTCGCGCCGGCACCTATAGTTGCGCCGACGGTGTTGGTCCCGCTGAGGATCAGTGTGCCGCCGGAAGATGAGTAACTCAGTGAGGAGGAACCCGTGACATTGCCGCCGATCGTGCCGGAACCGGTAAGGCTGCCGCCGCCGAGAACGAGCGCATTGACAATGGACTGGCCATTCATCGCGAGCGTGCCGCTGTTCAGCGCCACGCTGCCCGAACCGAGCGCTGTGGCCGTGCCGAGGGTGATTGTGCCGCCGCCAAGCGTGGACCCACCCGAAAAGCTGTTAGATGTATTGATCGTCAGACCACCAGCGCCGGACTTGATCAAAGCGCCCGATGTGATTCCAAGGCTGCCCTGAATTGTGTAGTCCTTAGTGACATTGGAGAACGCCATGCTTGCTGGAGCCACATCGGCGACGCTGATGTCGAGTGTTGTGTTGGTAGCGCTGTCATTGAACAACGACACGTCGCCCGTGAGGTAGTCGGTGGCACTGTGATCCGTATCCAGTTTCCAGTTTTTGGAGCCGGCAATGGTGTCAGTGCTCCATTCAGTGCTGTTTAATCCGGTCCAATACGGATTGGCACCTGTCACCACCCAGTTGAGCAAGCTACCGGTGTCCATCAAGTTTTGTGTTTGGCGCGCCCCGGTCGCTGGTTTCGTGCCGAGCACGAATGCGGAGGTGCCGATGCCACCGATGGTGCCACCCATATAACTGAGAAGCTGATAGGTGCCGTTGGAGGCCGTCGCTCCCTGGAGATTGAGGGTCACCGATCCCGCCGCTCCGTTCGCGCTCAATGTGCCTGCGGCAATCGCCGGCGCGGCGCTGTAGCCGGTGTAATCGCCGAGCGTGATAGTGCCGGTTCCAGAGAAAATCAGATTACCGGTTGTCAATGTACCCGCGCCCGCCACACCTGGAGCGAGCAAGCCGCCAGACGCGACCGTGGTCGCGCCGACCGTACCGGTGCCGCCGAGCGTTGCTGCGCTGGCGATTGAAACCGCACTGCCCGTTTGGGTGCCGGTCACCGAAAGCGTCCCGGTGCTGATCGTGGTCGCGCCGGTGTAGGCATTCGTGCCGGAGAGCGTCAAGGTGCCGGTGCCGGTCTTGGTGATACCGACCGTGCCCGTGCCGTTTTGAATCAAGCCTGCATAGCTGGTCGTGGCATTACTCGTCCCGATCGTCAGGACGCTGCCGGTGGCGTTGTTGTTCGTCACAATCGCGGTCGTGGCCGTCGAGCCGTCCAAGCCGCCGATCGAGTTGCTGAAGCCATTGAGATCCAGCGTGCCAGTGGTGTCCACCGTGACCAGGTTGGCAGCCGTGCGTGCTGCACCGAGCGCGTTGGCATGGTTGACGATGAGTTTACCCTCGGAAATACGCAGGCCCGGAAGATAATTTTCGGTCGAGATGCGCATCGTCCCGGCACCTGTTTTGATCAAGGTGGTGCTTTGACCATCGATCTGGCCGATGTTGTTGATGCGCCCGGTGAAATCCAGTTCCAGAGGGGTGAACGAACTGTCGCCCACATTGACGGTGGTGGTAGCGACGCTCGAACTGCCAACCGAGGTCCAATAGGCTGAAATCGTCGCCGTGTCGCCATTGTTCGTGGCACTGTAGCCGAGACTCGTGCCGTAGCCAGGCCCCACTCCAAAGCCCACCGATTTGGCGCTAACGACACCCGTGGCCGTTAGAAAACTGGTGGCACCCGCTGTCCCGCCGAGGGTGATATTGCCATTTCGGAGAGCTAAGTTTGTAATATTCGATGCATAGGCTCCCGTGCTGGAGTTGAAGCCTAGATCCAAGGTGCCAGACTTGAGGTTGATCGCCGGGCCATTGGTTCCATTACTGCCGCCGAGAGCGCGGGCGTCGGTGATTTTGAGCGTGCCGCCGTCAATCGTCGTCGCGCCGGTGTAGGTATTCGCTCCGGCGAGAATCCATTTGCCGACGCCGTCTTTGGTCAAAGTACCAGCTCCATTGCCGGTGATTGTCGATTGAACCGTGTTGTCGCCCGTGCCCGTGCCGCCGAGATAAATCGGGCGGCTGCCGGTTACATTTGCAAATGATCCATTATAAGTGATGGCACCGCCCACGGAGTCGGAATTCAGCCGCATCCCCCGGGAGGTATCGCATTGCAGTGCCTTGCTGACGGTCTGGCTCGTTGTGCCAATGTAGCGGAGGATACCCGGGCCACCGTCGGTCGTGCGGAAGCGCACTTGATCGGCCGCGCCGAGGTTTGCCGCCGTCTCAAACTCCAAGGCGCTGTTGGCGGTAGTGCCTGTGAAGCATATATTATTCGCATCCGTTGTGCTGCCGGTCTTTCCGCCCAGCACGCCCGAGCCCGTCACGCGCAGTACACCGCCGCCTTGAATGGCAGTGGATCCCGTGTAGGTATTGACACCCGTCATGACCCATGTGCCCGCACCGGACTTGGCCAACGAGCTGATGTTGGCAAGCGTGCCGCTGTCGCCGAGAATCGAACCAAAGGTGTTGGCGTTCGTATTCGTGCCGCTGAGTGTGAACGTGCGGGCGGAGGCAGCGAGAGTCTGGGACACACTCGCCGCAGTGAAGCTAATGGTGCCCGTGCCATTGTTGCTGATGCCTGCACCGGCACGCATTTCGATGGCCCGGTTGGTCGTGTCCGTCGTGGTGCCGGCATAATTGAGTGTGCCGCCATTAAGAACGATATTGGCCGTGCCGCTGCCGGTTCCAAGGGAGGAGTTAGATCCGATTGCAGCCAGTTTCTTGATATTCAAAGTGCCGCCACTCACGATGACCGCTCCGCTGAAGGTGTTGTCCGTGCCGGTAATGTATGCGTTTTGCGCGCTCGATTTCGTGATCCCGCCCGTGCCGCTGATCAGGCCGTTAATGGTGGTGTTGCTGCCGGTGCCTACGGCAGCGATTGTGAGGATGTTGGCACCAAGATTGACATTGTTCGCCGTAATGGTCCGATTGTCGCCAGTGGTCCAACTCTGGGCGCCGCCTAGAACAACATCCGCATTGATCGTGAAGCCGCCACCGCTGGCGGAATTCAGTAGAATCCCGCTGGTGCCGATGGTCAGCGTATTGGTCCCCGTGCCGTTATCGATCACAATGGGAGATGCGGAATTATTGCCCACAGAAAATCCCAAAACCGAATACGAACCATTCAATGTCTGCGTGCCATTCGCGACAGCGGTGCCGGCTCCGGCGCCCGCGCCGTAGGTGACCAAATCTGCGGAGGTGGGAAGGATAGAGGTCCAGTTGCCAACTGTGGCCCAAGAACCACTGGCAGAGCCGTTCCAAGTAGTCGCTGCAAAAGCAGGCGAGGAAAGCGCGATCACAGAAAATGATAGGGCAACGAAGCGAGTAAAATCGGGTTTCATAGCGGGTTTCATAGCGGGTTGGGGAACGGGGGTTTGTGGCAGTGATTTGGGTTTGATCGGGTTAAATCTAGACGGGTCTATGGGGGGTCGCAAAAGAAAAGAAACGGTTGGTTTTAAAGACCAGTTTCGGGGGCGAAAAGGGAGAGGGCGGGGTAGCCGTTGGCGGGCACGTATTGTTGGCGGAGGAGGGAGATCGCTTGGTCGATGAGGTCGCGGTGGGAGGAGGCGAGGTTGGTGGTTTCGCCGCGATCTTTGGCGAGGTCATAGACTTCCCAATTGAGGGGGCCGCCCTTGGTTCCCGGGAGGAGGTTTTTGCGGAGCACCTTCCAATCGCCGAGGCGGACGGCGACTTGGCCGCCGTAGCCGCCGCCGGTCCAGACGAGCGGTTTGCGGTGGGCGAGGGCGCGGGATTTTCCGAGGACGACGGGGAGGAGGTTTTCGCCGGTCGGGGTGCCGGGGTCGGCCCCGGGGAGGGCGCAGAGGGTGGGCATGAGGTCGGCGGCATACGCCGGTTGGTCGACGACCTGGCCGGCGGGGACGACGCCGGGCCAGCGGATGATGGCGGGCACGCGGAGGCCGCCTTCGTGCATGCTGCCCTTGAGTCCGCGCAGGTTGTCGACCGAGTTGAAGAATGCATGGTCGACGCCGCCGACGTCATGGGTCGCCCCGTTGTCGGAGGTAAAAATGACGAGCGTGTTCGAGTCGAGATTTTTTTCCTGAAGTTTGTCCATGAGCTTCCCGACGTGGTCGTCGAGGAACGAGATGGTGGCGGCATATCCGGCGCGTGGACGCGAGTGCGGTTGATAGCCTTTTTCGCCGCGATACGGGGCGGCGTCCCAGGATTCGGGATACCGGTTGACCCACTCGACGGGCGGTTGGATCGCGAGGTGCGGTTCTAACGGACAGTAATAGACAAAGAACGGTTGGGTGTCGGCGGCATGGGCATCAACATAGCTGAGCAGTTCGGTGACGATGGCGACGGAGGCATGGCGGGTGCCGACGAGTGCCTCATCAGTCACGGGGCCTTTAGGGATCTTCGAGTGGCCGGGGATGGCGGGATCATTGAGGGGGACTTTCACGCCATTGCGCCACAAAAAGGGCGGGTAATACGAATGGCACATCCGGTGATCCGTGTAGCCAAAAAAATCCTCGACGCCATTGGGAGCGGGGGCTCCGGATGTGCCGTATTCGCCCATCCCCCACTTGCCAAAGGCGGCCGTCCGGTAGCCCGCATTTTTGAGCGCGGCCGGCAGAGGGTTCGAGGCGGCCATCGGCCAGTCGCCCTTCAAATCATCGATGGATTCCTTCGGGTCAACCCGCTTGAGGTCCTGCACATTGCACCCGCCGCTGTGACGGCCCGTGAGCAGCACGTTCCGCGACGGCGAACTCACCGGCGCCCCGGAATAAAATTGGGTCCATCGCTGGCCGCCGGCGGCAAGCCGGTCGAGGTGCGGCGTCTTGATCTGGGTTTGGCCATAGCAGCCGAGCTCGGCCCAGCCGAGGTCATCGGCGAGGATGACGATGATATTGGGAGCTTTGACGCGGGCACTGGCGAACACCGGCACACTCGCAAACAAGGCCGAAATCACCACGACAGAATGTGTTTTGAAACCGTTCATAAATTGAAAAAGGGTAGAGAAGAGAACCAGAAGAGAAGAAGAACCAGAAAAGAAGAAGAAGAGGAAGAGGGAAAAGGAAGAGAACCATGGATGGTCACGGATGAACACTGATTGTAAATCATTGGCGATTCTTTCTTCATGGGGTATGGGTCAGAAGACAGAAAGAGTTGTCGGTGATTGCGCGGACTCGAGCTCAGTCCTTCAAAGTTTCAATTCATCCGCCGTGCACAGCGGGCGCGGGGAGGTGGAAGGCCGAGAAATGCGAACATCGAACATTCAACATCGAACCGAAGAGGAAGAGGACGGACACGTCTTCCCAAGGAGCGGCGGACTCCGATCCGCCGGGTCCATGAGCGGACCCTGCAAAGCCAATGAGAGGGCGCTTTCGCTCAATGCATGGGTGCCCCATGGGCTCTTTTCATGCACATTCGGCGGCCGGAGTCCGCCGCTCCTTGGGTCCATGAGAAGTTGTTAGATCGGTGCATGGGCGAATCATGGGCGTTTCATGCACAGTCGGCGGATCGGAGTCCGCCGCTCCTTGGGGTCCATGGGCCCCAATAATCAATTCCCAATAATCAATATTCAATCTCCCTCGCGCGCTCTAACGGACGGCAGTGATCGACAAGGCGGGGCTTGGGGTATCCACAGCCAATTGTTTTCGGAGGGCGGCTTTCGAGACCGGGTCACGGAGGCCGCCGCTTTCCAGCGAGAGCAGCGTGATGTAGTGTTCTTGTTTGGGAAGGATGACGAAAAGCCCGGTATCGTCCTGCGGGATGCCGACACGGCGGTCGAGCAAGCGGATGAGTTCCTGCGACTTCGCGTCGGTTTGCCCGAATATCTCGATACGGGTCGAAGCGAGTGACTGGCCTGATGAAAACGTGCCGCTGACGCTCCAGCGTTTTTGGGGGAGGACTTGGGTGCATTTGCCGTTGCAGACGAGCCCGAGCGGTCGGCCGCTCAGGTTGATGAAGATGCCGCAGCCCTTTTGGATTTCCGAAGCGGAAAACCAGAACGGGACGATTTGGTAACCGCCAGTCCGCGCCGGTGAAACCACTAACAAACCCTGCTGTGCGGTGGGGGGCACCTCAGTGGCGGCCACCAGCGTTCGGGTCTGCTTCAAGTCCTGCGCCACTCGGAAAAATTGCACACTGGCACCGGCGGCGCACGGATACACAATCGATTGGCGCCCTTCGACGAGTTCCATCGGAATCGCTTTCCCGTTCACGTCGATGTGCAGGTCTGTTAGGGACGCGAGCACCTTGCCATTTTCCGAGAGTTCCGGCGGTGTGAGATACACGCTGAACTCGGCGGCGCTGGCGGTGGCGATGAGGACGAATGATAATAATCGGGCGATCATAATGTTAGATTTCATGTGGGTTCACCCACCGGAAGCCGGTGAGGATCAATGCGCGGCCAAACGATTTGGCGGGCGAGTTGGCTGGAAGGTCTTTGAATGTTTTTTTGGGATCGACCGCTGGGTCCACATAGTTGGGCATGCGTTGCACGGTGGCTTCACAGGTGGCGGTGGCGACCACCTTGCCGGAGGCATCGAGTGCGTCGCCGCGGCAGCGGATGAGGAAGGTATCGGACCGCGGGACAGTGAGTTGTCCGAGGCGGGTGAGGATGTCGGCCTGGGTGAGATATCCGGGCACGGCCGCCACGATATCGCCCCCAAACGATTTCTCCTCGTAAATCGAATCCACATTGCCCTCGACAATCGTGCAGGCTTTGGCCGCGCCCTGATGCTTCTCGTTGATGGTCGTGGCATCGATCGCCGCTTGCAGCGCGCCCTTGATCTGTTGCTCGACCGGGCTGCCCTTGCTGGTCGCGCGGTTGATGAAATCCGCGAGTGAGGTCGCCGGCCCGCGCTCCTTGATTTGCTCGACGATTTTTTCGGCGAGTTGTTTGACTTCGGCTTGGCTGAGGGCGCGGAAGCCGGTGTATTGGGCGGCTTGGCTGGCGGCGGTGGTCGAGTTCACTTCGCCACTCAGGGCCGGGAGGACGCGCGGGTAGGCGGCATTGCGGGTCGTCGGCCCGCCGGTTCCCACGGTGACATCGCAAAGACTCGAAAGAAACGCGATCCACGCGTCGGGATCGGTTGAATTGATATTGAAGGCACCCATCAGCAAGAGCTTTTCCGCGTTGCCCCGGAAGCCGGCCTCATCGCCGGTGAGCGCGGTGGGGGTGATGAATTCAAACCGGGAGTTATAGGATCCGGCAGCGTCCTCGTTTATTTTCCGGGCGGAAAAGAAGTAGGCGTCCCACAGGCTACGATTCATGTAGTAGGAAATGTCGTGAAAGGTCGACTCATAGGTGTTCGACTGGTCCACGACGGTGAGGTTCTGATAGAGTCCGCGGTTGTCGGCCAGCTTGAGGCGCGGGTCGGCATAGGAATTCCCGATGGGATACGCGGGATGCAGGTTATCTGAGAACCAATCCTCCGTAGTGTGGCGTTTGGTTTTCACGTCGGTTTCATACGGGCCATTTTGAATCCAGAGGTTGGCGTGGGTGAGTTGGCCGATGGAGAAGAAGTATTTTTCCGGGTTTCCCGGGGTGGGAGTTTGGAAGAGGACGGTGGCGGTGGGCCCGGCGATATCCGAGTATCCGATCGCCTTGTTGAGGAAGAGCGCGTCTTCGGAAGTCAAAGACGACAACATGCCGCTCAACAAATTGCCCGGGGTTCCCATGCCGTATGGCGAGGCGTTGTCGCTTCCATTGACCCGGAGAGCGTTGGTAGGAGGAAGGGGATCGGAAGAGAAACTCGCGGCGACCAAGGGCCGCGCGTGTTCCTTCGGTGAGCAGCCGACGGTGGGCGAGCGCGGGTTGTAATTGGCCAGCCATTTGGCGTCCTTGGTTTTCCCGTTTTGCGGGTTGTAAAGATACGGGTCGCCGTCGCCCTCGTTGTTGGCGAGTTTGAGGACGACGCGCCGCGCCCAGATGCTCGGCTTGCCGGAGGTCGTGAGGAAAAACGGCTCCGTGGTGGGATTCGGATTGTTGAGGATGGGCAGGTTCGGTTTGCTGAATCCAGTGGTGTTGGTGTTGATGTTGCGGATGTTGACGAGCGGCGGTTCGGGGTCCGCCTCATACGCGGTGCCCCCCGCATTCAGCGCAGGGCGCCTCTGCCGCCCCGCAAATAGCCGCACACTTCAGGTGGTGAAGGGATGAGGAATCACCCGGAATTCCAGATTCGTGGTAGTGACGGTATCGAGGATTTGGATATCGCCCCCGGTGGCAGGTTGTTGTTGGGCGCGACCGCCTGTGTAGTTCCAGCGCTCTCTATCTGTTAGTGGGACGTTTGCCAGTTTGGTGAAATTCAAATCCCAAAACGAATGGCCGGTGAATCCACCGGAATCCGTCACATCGCTGAGATCACCTAAAATCCAACCGTTGCCGGTCACATTCGTCTTGGCACCCAAGTCTTTGGTCGCGTCAAACGGCAGATAGGTGCCGTCCACATCGAGAAAACGATTGGTGGTGAGACAGAAAATCTTGGTTTCACCCGGAGCGATGGTGGTGGCGGGAATGAAATACCGGTGCTCGTAGCGCATCGCTTTCGGCGGGCGCACCTCGACCACAATGCCGCCATTCCTGCCCCATCCGATCTGATCCTGATAGGACGCGTCATAATCGGTGGCGGATGTCGCGTGCTGGCTGTTGCCATTCGTCACGGCCACCGTGAAGCCATCCGGCGCTTTCAGCGGGCGGTCGTAGGGATTCCATAACTTGATGACCGGACTCATGTGAAACGCCATCACATTGGAGGTCGCGATGCCGTTGGCATCGGCCTTGTTATAAAAGTTAGGGGCATAAACCGGCGCGCCGGACGGGGCGTAGCCCAATGTGTTAGAAATCCCGTAGATTTCCGTCAGCCCGGCGATGACCGGGTAGTAGCCTTCCTGATCGGCGGTTTGGCGGCGCACCGTGAGGGTGCCGCTGGTGCCCGATTGGTAATACTGGCGCAGTTGTTCCCAATGCGGGCCACCCGGGTCGCCCGAGTTGCCCACCGGATCATAAATTTTTTGGCCGAGCCAGGTTTCCATGGTCGCCTGTGTTTGTTCGAGCGCCACCGTGAGGTCGCGCTTGAGACGGCCGACGGCGACATCGGCCAAGACGGCGCGATGCAGGGCGGTGACCGACCGACCGGCCTCGCGGATCATCGCCTTCGCGTTCGGGATCACCAACTCACTCGTGCCAGTGGTGACCAATGTATTCCATAACTCTGAATTTCTTTCGGGAGCGGCCGACGCGTCAGGGATTTTTGGAATGTCGAAGCGGGGAGGAGCGAGAATGGCGAGCGTGGCATCCGTTTGTGGAGGCAGGGCCATGGAGGCTTTGGTACCCAGATCCTCAACCCACCACGCATAACGCCCCTGCGTCTGTGCCGTGAGAACCGACACCGGGGCCGCACGGGCGTCCGGCATCTCGGTCGCCCCTTTCATCAACACAAGGGCCGAGGGCACCGCACTCGCCGCACTTGCGGGCAGGCTGGTGTGAGATGGATCTCCCGAAACCAGCCAACCGATGAATTCGCGTTTGATTTTGGCGGCCGGAGTTTCGTTAGGGGGCACAAGCGCGTCCTCGCTGTGTTTCAAAACAGCCGTCGTATGCTGCCAATCGGCGTGCACCACGCCCAGCGCCACGGTCAAGGCATCGGCCGGCGCGCTGACGCGTGAGTCCGGCCCGAGTGTGCGTTGGAGTTCCCCAATCGCCAGTTGCATGGCGAGCCGGGCGTTGGCCCGCGCCCTCGCATGATCGGCCGCGATGGACGTTTGGCGGAGCTGGATTGCAGCAAGGCTCAACAGTCCAACCGCGAGAATGATGAGCAAAATCATCAACACCAAGGCAATCACCAAAGTGAAGCCAGACCGCAGATGACCGGGGCCCGCGTGACGCGATTCCCCAAACACAATATCATGACTTTTCCGATGCTTCATATTGCCGAGGCATGCGCGCAACCACGCCCGATGAACGTGTACCGTTAATCCGGCAAGCCGCCGGCGGCCACCTCTCTCTTCCGGTTGGTTTCCTAAACCAGCAGAATCCACGCCTGTGTCCCGCCTCACTGGTTTCCAAAACAAACCGATAAAGAATTGCGTTCAGCTGCCTTATTTCCGTTTATGTGTTGCGTCATGAAACCATTCATTGCCTGCCTTTGCCTCGTTGCCACCCACGCCCGTGGCGAGTCGTTTGAATCCGCCCCTGCCGGTCCTGTGAAGACGCTCGCCTCCGCCGTCGGCCGCTGGTCAGCGGAAACCAAACACGCGAGCATCCTCGACAACCGCGGTCACACCGGTAACCAGTCCCTCAGACTGGGTGAAAATGGCAATGCCGAAATCTTGTTAGAACTCGACGCCGCCGCCGCACCGGGATGCATCCTGTCATTTTTTGCGGAACGCTGGACCAAACGCCCGCCGTTCGAATGCTTCATCTCGGCCAAACCCGCACGCGGCGATTGGAAGGAAATCTACCGCGCGGCGGCCGATGAAATCAAGGTCGGCGGATTCCTCACAGAAATTAAGCTGAAGCTGCCGGAAGGGACTCGCACGCTGCGTTTTTCTAACCGCTCGGCTGCGAACGGCGGATTTTTAATCGATGATCTATCCGTTTCAAGGCCCGGGCCGATGCTTGTCACGCGGGTTGACACGTCCCAACCCGCATGTCCGGCGATGGTCCGAGCCGCCTTCAACCCGGTGCTGGGTTTCAATGTGCGGGTCGAAGGCAGCGAGGGAACCGCCAAACTCACCGGACTGGAAATCGGGCTGGATGGCACAACCCGCCCCGACGATGTCGAGCAGGTGCAAATTTTTTCCGGCACGGCTGAGCCATCCGAAAAAGGGATCACGAAAATCGCGGAAACCCGTCGCGTAAACGGGCGGATGTCGTTGGTGTTCAGCCACGAATTGGCGGCCGGTGACAATTGGTTTTGGGTTTCGCCGGTGTTCAAAGAAGGAGCGTCGATCGACGGTTGCATTGATGCCTCGGTGTTCCGCGTGCAGGCCGCCGGTAAATGGTTCGAGCCGAAACAAGTGTCGCCAGAGGGATCGCAACGGATCGGCTTCGCCGTCAGACTGCCGGGCGATGACCGGTCGAAAGCCTACCGAATCCCCGGCTTGGCCCGAAGCAAGGCCGGTACTTTGATCGCCGTTTACGATATCCGCTATGCCCACGCGGGTGACTTGCCCGCCAATATCGATGTCGGCGTTTCGCGCTCGATGAATGGTGGCCGCACATGGACCCCCATGCGCGTCGCCCTGGATATGGGCAATGATTCCCAATATGGATTCGATGGCGTCGGCGACCCCTGCGTCATGGTCGATGAAGTGAACGGCCGCATCTGGATCGCGGGGTCGTGGAGCCATGGCAAGCTCGGTTGGAATGGATCTAACACCGGATTGACACCCGAGGAAACCCACCAGTGGATCATGACCTGGAGTGATGACGACGGCCGCACTTGGTCGAAACCGAGAAATCTAACAAAAGAAATCAAGGACCCGTCGTGGAGGCTTTGTTTGCAGGGCCCCGGCGCAGGGATCACGATGCGTGACGGCACGCTGGTCATGCCGGCACAGTATCGCTCCGCCAACGGCCTGCCGGATCAGGGGAAACCGTTCTCCACAGTGATCTGGTCGAAGGATCGGGGCGTGACCTGGCACATTGGCACCGGGGTGAAAGTCGACACCACAGAGGCGCAAGTGGCGGAGTTGGCCGATGGCTCGTTGATGATCAACTGCCGCGACAACCGCGGCGGCTCCCGCACGATCGCCGTGAGCACCGATCTCGGGAAAACCTGGACTCCCCACCCCACCGATCGCAAGGCCCTGAGGGAACCCGTCTGCATGGCCAGTCTGCTCCGTTGGCAACATCCCACGCATGGCGACTTGATGTTTTTTTCCAACCCGGACACCACGAACGGGCGGCATCACATGACCGTGAAACTCTCGCGCGATCAGGGACTCACTTGGCCGGCATCAGATGCCCGCCTGTATGATCCGCGTTCGTGTATGGGTTATTCGTGCCTTTCCATCGCGGACCCCAACCACCTCGGCATCCTCTACGAGGGTAATGGAGCCATCCTGTTTCTCCGCCTGCCCCTCAGTGAGTGGTTTAAATAAACACCGGCCCCCACTGCCTTGCCGCCGCGCAATCGGCATCCAGAGGGGAATCCAGATGAGGGCTTGCGCATCGGAACTTCTTTGGGCATGAAAAGAACTCCCCTGCCTGCGATGCCGACCCGTCTCAACCCCTGGAAATGACTCCCGATCCATCCTCCCACATCACGGTTGGCACCCGCGGCAGCGACTTGGCGCTCGTCCAGGCCCACAGCACCGAGACCATCCTCAAAACCGCGTTTCCTGACTGGCACTTCCACCGCCGCGTCATCAAAACCACCGGCGACCGCCGCACCGATGTCGCCCTCGCCGAGGTCGCAAAAGCCGAAGGAATCTTCGATAAGGGCGTCTTTATCAAAGAACTCGAACAAGCACTCGACGACGGCTCCATCGACATCGCCGTCCATAGCTTGAAAGATCTGCCAACCGTCCTGCACCCGCGCTTCTCCCTCGCCGCAGTGCTCGAACGCGCCTCCATGCGCGATGTGCTCGTCACCCGTAGCCCCGGCGGATTCGAAACCCTCCTAACCGGTTCACGCATCGGCACCAGCAGCGTGCGCCGGGCCAAACAAGTCGAGTTCCTCTACCCCGATTTGCAAGTCACCGACCTCCGCGGCAACGTGCCTACCCGCCTCCTCAAACTCTCATCCGGCGAAGCGCACGATGCCATCCTCCTCGCCGAAGCCGGACTCGTTAGACTCGGTTATCTGCCCGAAATCCCTTGTTCGAAAATGCCGGAACCCGTGCTCAATATGCCGGGCTTGTTTGCCACCCGCCTCGATGAACACCACTTCTTCCCAGCCGCCGGCCAGGGTGCCATCGGCCTGGAAATCCGCGCGGACGACACCCGATGCCGCCACTTCGCAGAATCGATCGGCCATCCGGAAACAAGTCTGCGCATCACCGCCGAACGCGAGTTCCTCAGGTTGTTAGATGCCGGATGCCATACTCCTGTCGGCGTGTTTTCCTCGCTCGTGAACGGCCAACTTCACCTCATGGCCCGCGTCTTCCCCGAAACCGGCGGCCCACCACAAACCAGCGAAGCCCGAGGCAAGGACCCCCTCACCGTGGCTCTCCACCTTTTCCAATCACTGATATGAAATCTTCCGGAATCTGTTATCTCGTCGGTGCCGGCCCCGGTGACCTTGGACTCGTCACCCTGCGCGCCAAGGAATGCATCGAATGCGCGGACGTCCTCATCTACGACGCTCTTAGTAGCCAGGAAATCCTCCAGTGGGCAAAACCCGGCTGCGAGAAAATCGCGGTCGGCAAACGCGCCAAAGACCATACCATGCCGCAAGACCAGATCAACGCGCTCATCGTCGCCAAATGCCAAGCCGGTAAAGCCGTGGTGCGCCTCAAAGGCGGCGACCCGATGATTTTCGGCCGCGGCGGTGAGGAAGCCGCCGAACTCGCCGCCGCCGGCGTGCCCTTCGAAATCGTCCCGGGCATCAGCTCGACCATCGCCGGCCCGGCCTACGCGGGCATCCCGGTCACCCACCGCGACCACTGCACCCAACTCACGATTTTCACCGGCCACGAGGATCCCACCAAAGGATACCGCTCGGTCGATTACGCCCAACTCGCCAAAGCCCCCGGCACCAAGGTGTTTGTCATGGGTGTCTCCCGCCTCCGCGAAATCACCTCCGCCCTGATCGAAAATGGTGCCGATCCGTCCACCCCCATCGCCCTCACCCGATGGGCCACCACCGGTGCCCAAAAAACCCTCGTCGGAACCCTCACCTCCATCCCCGATCTCGCCGATCTCCACCAGTTCGGCGCCCCGGCCGTCGCCGTCATCGGCTCCGTCGTCAATGAACGCCCCAAACTCAATTGGTTCGAAAAACGCCCGCTCTTCGGCAAACGCATCGTCGTCACCCGAACCCGCGATCAGGCCGGCGAACTCAGCAAATCCCTGCGCAACCTCGGCGCGGATGTCATCGAATTGCCCACCATCCGCATCGAACACCCCGACGATCACCTGGGCTTCGCCGAATTCGTGACCCACGCCCATGAATACGACTGGCTCGTCTTCTCAAGCCCTAACGGAGTGGAACGGTTCTTCGACGCGTTCTTCGCCACCTACGATGACTCTCGTAGCCTCGGTAACCCGCGCATCGCCGCCATCGGCAATGGCACCGCAAAAAAAATCCGCGAATACCGGTTCGCTGTCGACCTCATCCCGAAACACTTCGTCGCCGAGGGATTGATCGACGCGTTTAAAAAGGAATCTGTCGAAAACCTCACCATCCTCTGGGTCAAGGCGGCCGATTCACGCGAAACCCTCTACGACGGCCTCACCGCACTGGGCGCCATCGTCGATGAATGCATCGCCTACCGCACCGTGCCGGAAACCAGTGACCCCACCGGTGCCGCCGCCCGCCTCGCCGAACAGGGCGCGGATCTCATCACCTTCACCTCCGGATCCACTGTGGACCATTTTTTCGCGCTCGGCCTGCCATGGCCGGACGGGTGCGCCGCAGGCAGCATCGGCCCAGTGACCAGCGAAACACTCCGCCAACACGGCAGACCTCCGGCATTCGAAGCGAGCCCCCACGATATCCCGGGCCTCACCGCAGCCATCCTCAAACATTTCCGAAAAAAACCCGAAAAAAAGGCAGACAGGACCTAACAGAAAAACTGCGAGCCACCACGCGCTCACTGACTGAAACTACGGACCCGTCGCCCTGAGCCGGGCAAAAAGTTTGTCCCCCTGCGCGTTGACCGCCGGAATATGGACGGTCACCTTTCCAGCAACAGGCACGTTGAGTGACACACTGGGATCCGTGCCATTTGCCGGAATATCCACGCTGCCGATAACCAGCTCGTTGAATAATTCTCCCGGGCTTCCTCCCCACTCAACCACAAGATCCGCCACCCCAACCGAACTGCTTTCACGATGGAACACAAGTGTTAGACCGTTAGACGCACTGCCTGTGACCACCGGCAAAATGGCGGACGTGTCATTCTGAGTCGGATCACCTCCCAGAATCCACTCGAGACCATTGCCAAGCCCGTCATGATCCACATCCGCACCAAACACCGAATCGACCACATTCATAACATAACCCGTGGACACCCAAGTGTCATAGGCAGTCGCCCCCGCACTCGTCAGCGATAAAACCCCGGTGGCCTCAGTGAACGTCCACGTCCTCTCACCATCCGCCCGAGTCCATACATTCGCACTTTCCCGCCAATCCCCAACAGATACCCGAAAGTCCGCACCAAACGATTCATTGAGCGCCGCAACATCCACCAAACGCCATGAACCGAAACCGGCACCGACACTCACCCCGGATGTGTCAATCCGGAATTCCCCATTCAAGGTGACTGCTCCCACACCGCGAAGACCATTGCTTGAGGCATCCGTGACCACAAAGGTGAGACTGGAACTGGCCGCGAGAATCAAGGTGCCGGCACTGACCCGGGTGTCACCACTGTAGCTGTTCACCGCAGAAAGTGTGAGCTTGCCAGCCCCGGTCTTGTGGATGCCATACCCACTCCCCCCATCTGAAATCACAGTCGAAATTTCCGAAACTCCGGCAATATTGAAATCCCCACTCTGCCCAAGTGACAGGCGCAACACCCCCGCACCCGTGCCGCCATTGTCTCCCCGTAGATTCAAAATACTGCCACTCGCCACATACAGCAAATCCGTGGAAACCCCACTCACAGAATTTCCGAGATTGCCGATACCCCCCAGCGTCAAATGGCTGTCCGTTGCCGTGCCCGTGTTGTTCCGAACCGAAAACGTGCCGGACGCGGCGGTCACATTGATTGACCCGACTACTAAATTACCAGCCGTGAGCGCCTTGATGCCCGGATTGACGTCAAGCACCACATCCTGGGAAACCGATGGATACTCACCCAAACTCCAGTATGCGAGCACCTGCAGACTGCCCGCCTCAGGACCCGTGTAATGATTCACCGCATTGTGCGCCTGCACCGAATAAACCCCAGTGAAACCCGAAAAAACACGGACCACGAACATGCCAATGAACCCCCAACGAACGGGAAATAAATTTTTGTGCATTGAGTGAGACTGCCCTTCAAAAAAACGCGTTGCAAGAATTATCTTCCCCTCGCCAAGATCAAAAAACTTGCAGAAAAAGAAACTTGCCTGCAGGGGCAACCACCCCTCAGTATCCGTTCAGTCGCATGCAGATTGCCGGGCTTCACGGCCTTTCAGAATCCACGCGCCACAATTTCCGGCCAACCCGCCGCTCAATGATTTTTCTGGAACGAACCAATATCGAACACACAACCGATCGCCTTGATCGGTCGGACCACGCTGTTACCGATCTATGATCCGGCGCTTCGTCCATCGTTCCGCATCCCTCTTCGCACCGGCCTCGTGCGGCGGATTCGTCCGTCCGCGCCCCGGCGCGTCGCACCTACCCACCGGAGGACAATCCCATCGCTAAACCACCAAGAGACCAAAATAGGGGTCGTTATCGCGACATGACGCGCATTAATGACCGCA
>CAIYYV010000183.1 GCA_903930425.1 Akkermansiaceae bacterium
AATCTTTTGATATCGACTTTATCAATAAAGAGGAATATTGCTTTGAAGAAGAAAGACCTCTAACAGGACGGTTTAACAAGTTTATTTACAGCAGACCTTAAGAAATTTTCAAAATGTATTCGAGGACGCCTAGCCACACTAAAACGGTAATCGTGCGGCTAGGTGGGCGGCTGGCCAACCAGATGTTCCAATATGCAGCCGGCAAGGCACTTGCCCGCCGGCTCGGAGCGGCATTGGCCTTTGACGGTTACAGTTCACGCCGCGACACCAAACACCTGCCACTCGTGCTCGGCAGTTTCAACCTGCAAGCACCGCTCACCTCATTTGACAAAAGCTGGTTGGACCGGCAACGCGTTAAAATCGCACGCCGTTTCAATGTCGGACGCATGCGCGGACTGAAGCTGGTTGTCGAGCATGGCTTTGATTATGATACGCGCTTTGAGCAAATCCAGGACAGCTGCTACCTTGTCGGCGGCTGGCAGTCATTCCGCTATTTCACCAGCATCGCGGATGAGTTGATTCGCGATTTTTCCTTCAAGGGCACGCTCTCGGCTCCAGCCCGGCAGGCCGAGGCCATGATACAATCAGAACCGAACACCATAGGCATCCATGTCCGCCGCGGTGACTATGTCGGCAATCCACGCACTCTGGCGCGCCACGGAATCTGTGACGTCGATTACTATCGGCGGGCGCTTGCCGCAGTCTCCATGAACTTCGACGTTGTAACGCCCGTGATTTTCTCCGATGACATCGATTGCGCCAAAAAGGAACTATCCTGTCTTGGCGGAGGCCACTATGTCGCGGGCACCAGCCCCGAGGAGGATCTTCATCTCATGTCCCTGTGCCAGCACAATATCATCGCCAACAGCACCTTCAGTTGGTGGGCTGCTTGGTTGAATCTCAATCCTGACAAAAGGGTCGTCGCCCCCCAACAATGGTTCGGCCCGAAATTGAGACTAAAACATGACACCAAGGATTTATTTCCTAACAGCTGGATTCTCATCTAAGAACTGTCACTCAGATGCCTGCGCGGAAACCGTGGGCAGGACGCGCGGAATGATCCGGATGATATCGTTCTCAACATGCATGCGGTGGTCAGGCATGCGATCTCTGACAAAATCCTCTAACTCTTCCATGGTGGGGTAATCAGGCGCACTGCCGAAGCAGCGCGCATCGTCTATCAGTATGATATACGGATGCGCCGGTTTGCCGACAATGGCCCTAAACTCCTGCCAGATGGGACAATCCTGATCGCCGCGCCCAGTCATGCCGCCGGAGTAGTGACCATCGAGCCAGAAGACGCAGGGCCCTGCTATCTGCGGCATGATCTCGGAGAGTTTGTCAGCAGAATCACCTTCCACGATGTTGACGTTTGGCCAAGCAGAGAACCGCTCGCAAGCGAGGCGTGCGAGTTCCGGGTGGACCTCGATGGAAAACAACTGGTCCATGTCATTGCGGAAAAACCATATAGTGTCGCCGATCAAGGTGCCGGTTTCGACTCGCGCGGTGGCCCCAAGCCGCCGGGCCTCGGCCTTGATCATGATGCGTTTCATCAAACCGGGAAGCGGAGTCTGCCAGCCGTTGCGCCGCCATTTACGCACCTGCTTGAGCAGCTTCAGGTTTTCATTGAAATCAGCAAGCGCTGGAAAAACAGCCTTGAGTTTGTTGTAAAAACGAGTCTTGGCAAAAGATGACATGATTTCTGAGGGTTACAATTACGGGAACACCGGGCGGCACAGGCTAGTTGAGGGGCATGCCTAATGGAAGTCCAATGTTGTTGGGCACCATCAGTTGCGCCGCCAATTTTCCCAAATAAACGCATATTGGTAAGTAGGCGAATGGGTCGCAGCTAGCTTTTTCTGAATGGCATCCATGAGGCCTACGGCGTTAGGGACAAAATGATGGAATTGAATTTGCAGGTCATTGATACGATGGATCAAGCCCGTGTCTATGATTCGATCAAGCAGTTCGTATTCCCCGCCTTCGATATTGATTTTCATCAGGTCGCACTCATGAATGGAATTTTGCTCAAACCACTCAAGCACGTCATAAAGTTCCGCAGCCACCTGCTGGCCATTCGATTTGAATATGGATGATGCGGCCCCTTGAATGGAAAACTGTTCTGTCCGGCGATATCCTGCCAGTCCGAACTGGTTGACTTGTATCGTCGGAATGCCAGTGAAACGCTGGCTGATTTTATGGGCATATTCAGCAATGGGTTCAAAGACGAATATCGAACAACGGTAGCGATTGTGGATTTCACCCGCCCAATCACCGTGGAACCCGCCAAGATCTATTACTACCGAACTTGAAGTGAGTGGATAATCATAGCGAAGCACCGTGTCTCCCCGATCCTTGCGCCAACTCCATTTCGCCCGATCTGCCGCAGTGGGCGACAAACGTTTCATAATGCTTTTAATGATTTTTCTCATGACTCTGTGATGGATGATTTCAAATGCGAGTGAGTTGAACTAAAAGCCGCGGATGCGCTTGCCAACTCCACGCATCCAATCGTAAGGCCGGAGCACGGTGAACCAAAGACTTTTCAATCGAATTCCGCAATGAAAACAGGTTCTACGATCGCTAGTATCGTCACTTGCAAAAGCCTTCGCGAAATACATGTCCGAAGTATGCGGTGCAAAACGCTGGCCAATGTCGGAATAATCCGCATATTGACCGATCAATCCGGGCGCGACCGCAACCACCTTGAAGAATCGTGATAGATTCCTCGAATACCAGCGGTCAACCGCTCGATTCCTTGAAAGCCATCTCCAAATGGTGATATCATCCGGCAGTTCGTCAAGCAGGCGGTTATAGGCATCCTGGCGCACAATATATGCATGGGCCGTAGACCCTCCAAACAAGCCATACAAGGCCCTGTGCGTTGATAAGCGGCCAATGAGCCGAAACGGCTTGGATGCTTGCGAGATGCCCAGATAACAGATCTGCCATAACTCATCATTGTCTTCAAGCACACGCTTCAGGATTGCGGCTTGCTGAGGGAAATCGGGGGAAAACTCCGCGTCATCCTCAAGAATCAGAACGCTTTTCCAGTGCTGCGCTTTGGCATGGCTGATGGCCTTGCGGTGAGACAAGGTGCATCCGGCGCGTCCGGCCCATGCCTTGTCACGAGCGCGTCCCCGAAACCAGGGGGATGACCCATACCCGGGAAGATCCAATCCCCGCACGGCAGGAATTCTCTCCAGAGGTTTGTCATACCCGAGGCTGGTAAACGCTGTTTGAATGAGCGCCCAACGCTCTGGGCGCGCATCAAGATTGATGACCCCAATACCATCGGTTAATTCCCAGATTGTCGTGCGTTCTGCCATGATACAAAATACGAATTGAGCGAGCGATGTTTAGTGCTTGATTGCGAGCATCTTCTTAATCCGGACCAAGCGTGAAAATGCCTGAATGGCGGAAAAGCACAAGCCTTTCCAACCGGCAAAAACAAACCGCCGCACAAAATAAAACTTCAGGAATTCCATGGGGTATTCCGTGATGAGTCGCAGACGCAGTAACCAACGCGACTTCCTGAGCTGGGTCCTTGCCGCCAACCCGGCGGTGTAATCGATTTTGCTGATGGCATGATGCCAACTGCGGAACGAGTAATGCCATTGACGTCCCAGCAATATCCCGGTGGTTCGACCTGCAGCGACTTCCACCCTATCCCATGATGGTTCCAGCGAAACTCTTGCATAGCGACGATTGGTCAAGCGCGTCACCATGCGGAAATCGGCAAACAGACAGGGCCGGATATTGCCTGGCAGCACCATGGTATTGCGTATCTCATAGGCAGCGTG
The DNA here is from genome assembly GCA_903930425.1 of Akkermansiaceae bacterium. GTDB lineage: Bacteria > Verrucomicrobiota > Verrucomicrobiia > Verrucomicrobiales > Akkermansiaceae > Luteolibacter. Next base: position 3,804 of record CAIYYV010000183.1, read on the forward strand.
CGCGGGCTCACCTTGGGTGAATAATTCCCTGATTTCCTGTCTCAATTCAGGAGTTGGCACTTCATCCGCATCAAGATAGAAGATCCAATCATGCACGCACTGATCCTCACCAAAATGACGTTGCGGGCCGAAGCCATCCCAGGCGTGCTGGATGACCCGGGCGCCGGCGGCTTGCGCAATCTCGATCGTGCCATCCGTGGAACCGGAATCGATCACTACGATTTCTCGGCCCAAACCTGTAACCGCATCAAGCGAGCGCTGGATCCGGTCTGCCTCATTGTGACAGCGAATCAGCACGGATATCGGTGGAGCGAGTTGCATGGTGGAATAGCCTGCGCGTTATCACACTTTGTTTAGCACGTATTGGCTTTGCGACTGCACAGATAGTTACGCGACCGCCATTGTTGTGATAAATGCGTGCGCGTTTCCGGAGAAGAATGCTCCAAAGATCCATTCAGGTCATGTATCAAGCCATATTGCATAGCGAGATTCGTATGAGTCGCAGCGCCGAGACGGTCAAGTGCAATGTTCACCGATCGTCAAATCCGAAGTCGCCGCATCCGATGCAGCGATCTGCCCGCCACCCATACATCGGGTGCTAGACGATTAAATGCTGGACCTTTCAATGCATTTCACGATTCTCACTTGCCGCAGTGAGGGCTCACTTCTTTCAGCCGCCTCCCACCTCTCATTTCGTCCAGCATTTACAAAAAGAATATGAAGACTCAACTCGTATCGATGATCATTATCATGATCGGCTGCACTGCGTATGCCGATATCCCGTATCCGGCCGAGTTGGATGCGGCGGCGGTGATCCAAACGGAGATTTCCGACCTTGACCGTCAAGCGTTGTGCATAGGTAACGGTGATCTGAATGCGCTGGTTTGGGAGCGTTCAGGCTCATTATGCCTACGCGTGGCGAAAAACGATATATGGGATGCCAGGATTGATACCTCCGCTGATCCGAAATTGTTCAAGGTTGATTTGGTGAACCAGAAATGGAGTGGTGGCGGCGGCTCCTCCAGTTGGGGCATGCCGTATCCGAGTCCTCGCACCGCCGTTATTATTAAAACCGAGGACGGAAAATCCAGTGGCTGACAATGCGTGCGTGCCGGAGGTTCGACGAATGCATGGTTGCAGACCGGTCCGGATTCAGGAGTCATGTCCATTGATGGAGCCGCTGGCGCGTCGGCAGGATGGCAGGCAACGCTCATTCAAAAATACAAGCAGCTTCAGTTCAAAATATCAGGCACTTCAAGCGCCCAGTATTTTGTCACACTGAACACAACATCTGGAATCATCGAAAGCGGATGGAAGGATTCGCCTTCGACAGAAAAAACAGTCTCCTTCGTGCCGCCTGAAAAGGCAGATATCACAGGCTTCATTATCTATATGATGACGAAGGATGGAAAACGCGCTGAAAACCGGGTAAGCGGGATTAGGTTGACGGGTGATTCCGCGCCTCTTGTTTTGTCGCCCGGCATCCAAAGTAAAAATACGGCAAAGCTCGATTTGAGGCGCGCTCTGGCGACTTCGGGCGATTTTTCGGTTCGAGCATTGGCTGACCGGAATGTGTTCCTGATAGAGACAGACAAGACCCTTTCACTTGAGGAACTCAAGGCCGGGCATCTTCCTGCTGCCGAACTGGGTGAAACCGACGGAGTGAAGTGGATGTATATGAAGATGCCTGGCGATATCGATTATGCAGGCATGGAGTATGCGGTCGCGATAGCTGCCAAAGGAAAAATCAAGGCCGTATCGGTAGTGACCACTCGTGATACTAAGAATCATGTGCGCGATGAGGCAGTGCGGGTGGCCAAGGAAACGGCGAATACGGACATCTCAAAGTTGGTCACGAAGCATGAAGCGGAGTGGAGTCAATACTGGGCGGCCAGCGGACTGAAGCTTGATGATCCAGATTTCCAGACCTGGTGGTATCGGATGGTCTATATGATGCGATGTTTCTCGAAGCCGGGAGTTGTCCCTGCAGGATTGTGGGCGTTTCAGCCGACAGACACCCCGAATTGGCATGGAGACTACCATCACAACTACAATGCGTGGCAACCCTACTGGGCGCCGCTGATCGTGAATCATCCAGATCAGACACAACCGTGGATCGATTACATGAACGAGCTACTGCCCCGTCTTAAATGGTTAGCGAAGGAATCATACGATTGTGAGGGAGCATTTGTAGGCATTTCCTCGTTTGCGTATGAGCCTGATCCGGCGAAGTGCAAAAGCAAGAATCGCAGGCAGATAGCCATTGAGCCATGGGGCTATACGATGGGAATGATAGGCATGTCGGCGCAGATTCTGTGGTATCACCATCTCTATCAGCCCGATAAGGAATATCTAAAGAACAAGATTTACCCGGTTGTGAAGGAAGCCGCGTTGTTCTTTTGCTCGTTTGCAGAAAAATGCCAGAAGGATGAAAAGGGCAAGGCGAAATACGGGCCGAGCTGCAGCCCGGAACATGGTGGATTCGGCGTTTACAATGTGCCGTTTGATCTGGCTTATGCACGTTATACGATAAAAGCCGCCATTTCAGCGGCAGGTGAGCTTGATTGCGATCAGGCACTTGTGGAGAGATTCAAAAAGGCGATCGCGCTTCTTCCTGAATACCCGACGGCACCGGACGCGGAGGGAAAGCCGATTGTAGTGGACTGGACTGGCTGTAAGTTCCGCGATATTGGAGAACATAATATTGTAGTTCCTGCGATTCCCGTGTTCCCGGGTGAGCAGGTGACTTGGTTCTCTCCTGCTAGTGACAAGGCGTTGTTTGAGAACACATTGCGGCAGACCATCCATCGCGGCTGCAATTCCACCGTGATGCTCAGCGTCGGCAAGGCAAGACTATCCATGCCGGAAGCCCTGAACGACCTGCGCAGTTACTACAAGCCTAAGGTCCAGACAAACGGCATGTTCTACTGGCCTTTGCACGGGTTCTATCTTGCTGAAAGCACTGGAATTTCGGCCGGAATATCTGAATTTCTTCTGCAGAGTGTGGATCATATCATCCGTGTCTTTCCCTGCTGGCCGAAGGATAAGGATGCCAGTTTTACTGACCTGAGGGCGCAGGGCGGGTTCCTTGTCAGCGCAGAACAAAAAGGCGCGAAGTTAACGAAACTTGAGATCACCTCGACTGTCGGCGGCAAGCTGCGATTGCTTAACCCGTCGACCGGGAAAATCGAGGAACGGGAAACGAAGAAGGGTGAAAGAGTGGTTTTCAAGAAATGATCAGACATCGATCTGATCCGCTGGATGCTTATTGGAAATCTCTGTCATCCCCTCATCGGCCATAGATACGGGCGGATCGAATGACGGCCTTCGCTGCGCCTCCGGGATCAGGGTTGTCATCGATGCCCTCGACGCCATGCATCTTGCCAATGCGGAGCCGGTCCGGGCTGCCGGGAAATTTTTCGCGCGGAAATGTTTCCAGCGTTTGCCAGTCGTCGCTTCCATTGCGGGCTTCAACGAGGGCTTTGTCGGACTCCAAGCGCAAACGCAAGGTGACCGGGTCATTGAGCAGTAATTTCCCGGCAATTTTTTGGGCGGCGGCGGTGGAATCAATACCGAAAGCACCATCCGGCACCCGCAGGTTCACCCGCAACATCGGTCCGCCCTTCCAGAGCAAACACAGGCCAACTCCCCAGGTTTGCGCCGTGTCACCCGCGCCATCCAACCGGCATTCCACGGCATCGGTGCCTGTGGGAAGATCACGTTCAATGCCGGCGCTGACGTTCGCAGCGACTTGGATCGCCAGACCTTGATCTGCGGTGGCCACTGACGTGTTCGATTGTTTCGCGGTGAACTTGCGCCAATGCGACGCCAGTGGTTTCTTGAAGTCTTCATCTAACAAAACACGATGACCTGGCAGTTTTTCCTCCACTGCGGCAATGATTGTTGGCGCGTCCGAATGACCCAGGTCGTCAATGGCCAAATCATCAATCACCACGGCATCGCCGCCATCCTTGAAAAGGGTGAGGAAACTTTCCGGGTCGCCAGTGGTCACAAACTCGCCAGTCACCTGTCGTTGGCTGTTAGAAAATTTCATATTGGCAACGGTCTTGCCGTCGCTCTCGACGACGAAATGCCCGTCGCCCAGCGTCTGGCAGGTGAGTCGATAGCGGGTGTTCGGCTTGAAGCGGATCGTGGACGGCAAGGTGCGCACGATCCGGCCGTTTTTACCCCGTGACTTCAACGAGAACCGGCCGTTGAGGGTATCCTTGGTATGAGGGGGGTTCGCCTCGGAGAGGTGGGTGTTTTCATCTGCGCAGCAGGTGAACGGCCCGTATCCGCCGGTTTCAATCGATTCAAAATCCTCCCAGAACCAATGCTTCGCCGCCTCGGGCGAACGCCGGGTCGCCACCACGCGGACGTCGTCAAATTCGGCACCGCCGATCGCCTTGAGCGCCAACTTCGCCGTCGTCACTCCGACCGGAACATCGAAGACGACGCGCAACCGCTGGTAATTCGTGCCGTTGCGAGGGTCGCATGGCGCGCTGTGGCGGACATTGCAGCGCGTGACTTCGTTAGAGAGCACGCGCCCGCCGGTCTCGACTGCGATGGAGGCCGGACCATTGCCGATGGTCAGTGCCCAGACGGTGGCGGCGTAGGTCTGGCCCGGCTTCAGTCCGGCGAGCTGTTGCGAAACATTTCCTGTGAGAATGAGCCGCGCGTTTCCGTTCGGGTCATCCTCGATGCGGGCCTTGCCGGTGGCCGGCCAGTTTGTCAGGCCATGGCTTTCGAAGCCCGGGTCCTTCACCAGCGATCCTTCCCCCCAGACGAGCGGTTGTTGGGCGGGCGCCGGTTTTGGATAGAGAACATAGGGCACGCCTTTGTCGACTTTCAGGGTGACCTTGCCACCGTTGACGGCCAGGCGGGCTTCGCTGGTTCGGCCCTGGCTGGTGAGCTGATAGAGAAACACTTCACGGCAATCCTTCCAGGCGGGTGGCAGATCCCAGGTCGCCTCGTTGCCGGAATCGCTCCAGACATAGATCTTTTCACCCCATGGGACGAACAATTGGTTGTTAGATCCTCCGCCGGTCCAAGTCATGACGAGGCGGTCGTTCTGGGTGACGCTGACGTTGTCGCCGGATTTAACAACGTGCACGCCGTCGCTGAAAACGGCTTCCTTGCCGGGTTCCCAGCGGAGCAGGTCAAAATGTTTCAAGTATTTGACCGGGAGGTGGCGGGTAAAGGTATTACGGATGTAGTGATGAAAATTGTGCTGGCTCTGCCAGGCCATGAAGGTGTCGTCCTCACCGCGTCCGCCGCGGAGGATCGGGTCGTTGTCGAAGAGGTCGCGATCGGAATACCAGAGAAAGCGCATGACCGATCCGCCGACCCTCCAGTGCGACCAAGTGCTGAGCGGATCAAAGACGGTGGAGTATTCCGTGTGGATCGGCAGTTTCAACGCGCTGAATTTGCCACCTAACATCCAGGAATTCCATCCATGGTCGCCATAGACATCGACATAAACGAAATCCAGTTTTGGCAAATCAGCGCGCATTTGGTCGAGGGATTTAAAAAGCGAACCTGTTAGAAGATCCTTGCGTTTGTCGATGAGATGGCTGCTGTCGAGCCAATACCAACCGCCGCAGAGGTTGCCGTTGGCATCGCGTTGGAGGATGGTATCGGGCAGATAGCGGTGTGCCTCGGGGTAAGCCTCGGTGACATTGATATGGATGCCGACGCGGGCGTTGTAGCGGCCGGCTTGGTCGAGGAGGACATTGAGGTCACGGAGGCCGCCGGCGCGATCATTCCAGTGGCCGGCATAGTCGGTGTTGGCGCTGTCATGGCCTTCGGACGAGAACCCCTTGATCGTGACTTTCTGGCCGAGACCGTCGGTCGCGAGGGAACATTTTTTGATTTCGTCGAGGATGCGCAGGAACGGTTGCTGCGCGCCGCTGGCGAAGTTCATGGCGATGTTCTCACCGACGCAACTGCGGACGGAGTCGCTGCCTAACGGTTTCGGCATCATTGCACGTTGCACAAGCGCGGCGTCCTGCCAGTTGGCGATTCCGTCGCCATTGCGGTCGCCGGTAATCAATACCTTCACCCACTGGAGCGGCAAGGTCGCCGTGTCAATCTCGCGATACTGCCAGAGCGGATTGGCTGCGGCAAATGTCATCTTTCCATCCGTTCCGGAAATCTGATAGCTGACCCGCTGGTGGTCGTCGATGTGGTTGCTGGCAATGCCGGCGGCCAGTTTCCCGGCCGAGACAAAGGCATAGTTGGCGGTCTCGGTGACCGGCTTCAGGGTGGAAAGCGGGCCTAACGATTCACGCAGTTTTCCGTAGCCTTCGCCGTAAGCGGTGGCGATGGCCGCATCCGTTTGGGCCGGGCCGAGTGTCAGCAGGGCGTTGCCCGGAAACGCAAAGGACTTGAGCTTGGTGCTGCCGTTCTCCTTGATTGCGGTCACGCGCAATTCGACGGCGTTTTCACTCACTGTCACACACAGAGTGATGTCGATTGCGGCGTCTGAAAAGATGAGCCGGTATTCTGCGGCGCTCGCGTTGATTTGTCGGAATGTGACCCGACAGCTTGCGGTCTGACCATTCAATTGCACCGCGTTTACCGGTGCGGGCTGACCATCAAGCACGCCTTGATCGGTTTGGTAGCGGATGACGCGCGGAAACGCGGGATCCACATCAACGATGAGCTTGCCGGCGCGCAATTCCACCCCGTGCGCAGGAGTCGCCGGCAGGAAAAACGCCGCTGCTAACAGCACGATGGCAAGGCGGGAATGCATGAAGGGTTTTGAGGTATGCTTGTGGTGTTTCATCAGTTTAAATTCCATGATTGGGGCAGTCTTGTTGTGGAAAATCAAAGTCACATGCATATCCGATCGAGGCCGAACATCCGTTGTTTCAGGTCGAGGTCATACAAATAGTCATCGGGGTTGTTTGGATAATCGGCGCAGGCATAAGCCAAGCCCTCGAACGTCAGCATGTCGCGGATCTTGCCGATCATCGACCCGCAGTAGACGCCTAACGGATAGTCGAACTCCCAATGGAAGGTCCGGTCAAACGGTTGGAAGTGCATCTGCCGCTTGAAGCGCTCGCGGGCAGTCATCTTTCCGGGCAGGATTTTAGCAGGGGTGTCATCGTGAGCTGGGGCGAAGTGTCGGGTGATTTGTGAGGCATTGCGGCATGTCCGGGTCTCATCTGGCGGAACAGGGGCAAAAAAACGTGCCCTACGGGCATGGGTTTGCGGCCGCAGCGATGAGAACAAAAATCTGGAGTTTCCGCATCCCAAGTCGAGTATTTTCCGCCGCTGAGATTGCGGATGACAAAGTGGCCGTCTGACAGGGGCGCGTGCAGCGCTGCGGTATCGCGCTCATTCGCAGGTTTTCGTATGCCTAGTTGCACATGAGCCTCACGTCCTTCCAACGCGAAGTTTTCTCAAGTTGGTCTTATTGGCTTGCCTACCACCTTCACGCGGAGATAAATCCCCCCGCCCCAATGACTGACCCGGTTTCCACCCATTTGTTTCCACGCGCCCATGCCGATGTTGATGGCATGCCGGGGCGCAAAAAATGGCTGGTTCAACCCACGCAGTCATCGGCGGTGGTCATTGCCTGTTAGGAAAAACGCTGTCACCCTGACAGCACTAGGTTTGCCGGCTTAGCTCAGTTGGTAGAGCAGCTGATTTGTAATCAGCAGGTCAACGGTTCGAGTCCGTTAGCCGGCTCCATTCCAAACCTCTTAACATCAAAGGTTTGGCAATCGGAATGCCTGCGGGTTGACACCGTTTTCTCGATCATGAACGACCGGGACAGCTACCTCACCGCCTGCCGGATGTTGAAGGAGATTGATGTTCCTTTGGTGTCTGCGGTGGAGGACTACATCCGGTCACGCAAAATCGCCGGGACCGAATCCTTGTCCGCGATGGCGGCCGACTATTCCAAGCACTTCGGCAACGTCATCCACCACGCCCTGGTGCCTGAAGTCGTGGGGCAACTCCTCGCGAGCAAAAAGCAGGACGGTGCCGGGGCGCGCCACCTCGCCCAAATCCGCACGGTTCTCAACCGCTTTGCCACTGCCCACCGGGGAAATTTTTATTTCCGTTAAATCGTTAGAATCTCTGCGTGCTGGCTGATGGACATTCGATAGGAGAATCCTGTCTCTCTTGCAAGCTCGCAATGCTCTCTCGCGCTCGGACGGGCTGGTGGAGCCCACGAG
>CAIYYV010000184.1 GCA_903930425.1 Akkermansiaceae bacterium
AATCGGCGGTGCTCCGAAACTCTTCCGCTATAACAGCCGGTTGCCATTGGTGGTGTATTTGCCGGAGGACGGAACGGTGCGATATCGAATCTGGAGCGCCGCCCAGAAATCGGAGGCGATTCCCGCAGCGCCTGCCACCGCGCAAAAGAAAGAACCCACAGTCTCCTCGCAGAAAACCCCAACAGAAGAAGCCGCAGGAACGCCCGCTTGCGAGAAGGTCCAGGGCGCGGTTCAAGCGTGGATCGATGGCATGGAAGGAAAAGCATACAAGGCGGAACTTCGCTCCGACGACGGCGTCTCGCCATTGCCCTCTAAAGCCATCCATAAAAGCCTGTTCGCGCTCCAAGAAGGCAATCTGTCTATCGGTATCGGCTTCAGCAAACCGCCAAACATCGATGCTTCACTGGCCGAGCTTCAGGCGACATTCACGCATATCGCGCTCGACCGAGTGCCTGTTCCTGGTATCAAAGCAGTGAATTGGGAGACGCAGCTGCAGACACTTGTTTCATCCTTCAAGGATGGGGTCACGTTAGAGTCATGGAAAAAGGGCGTCCTCCGCGTGCGAATACAGACAGAGTTCTTTGCGGCAGGCGGTCATCGCACGGATCTCATCGTACCGGCCGACGCACCTATGCAAAAAGGAGCCTATTTCCAAATCCGAACGCCCATCAAAGCAGATCTTCTGATAGAAGGCCGCTTGTTGTCCGCAGATGAAAAGCCCGATCCCACGTAGCCTGCTCTCGATAGGTAGCCTGTTGGCGGTCGCTTCCGGCATGGCCGGACCGGCTTTGCTGCCGATGCCGTCCAAAATGCTCGCCAGCAACGGGGTGTTTGTCCTTTTGGATAGCAAGACGGCGGTCGTGGCTCCGATAGAACTGGACGATCAGGCCAAGATCCTGGCGGCCGACCTGCGCGCGGCAACAGGTCTACCCATGCCCGTGGTCCGATATGCCGCTGCTGGTCGGGCGATTCGGCTCGTGCTGGATCCCAAGTTCACGACCGCCGGGCCGCAAGGAGGCTATCGATTGATCGTGCGCGGCGAGGGTGTTGAAATTGCCGCGCTCACAGCGACTGGCCTCTTCTATGGCGGTCGGACGCTTTTGCAATTGCTGCCGCGGGCAGCCGAGCAAGGCGGGGACATCGCGATTCCCGAACTGCGCATTGAAGATCAACCGCGGTTTGCCTGGCGCGGGCTGATGCTCGATTGCTCTCGCACGTTCCAATCGAACGACTATCTCAAGAAGACGATTGATCGGTTGGCTTTCTACAAGATGAATGTCCTCCATCTGCATCTCACCGACGACCAGGGCTGGCGCATGGAGATCAAAAAGCACCCGGTGCTCACTCAGAAAGGTGCCCGCTTCTCGCCGAAATACAATGAGCCGACATCACACCAAGGGTTCTATACGCGGGCCGTGCTCAAGGAGTTAGTGAAGTATGCCGCGCTGCGAGGGGTCACGATTGTTCCTGAGATCGAGATGCCAGGACACAGCCTCGGGGTTCTTGTGTGCCGTCCCGATCTCTCCTGCACCGGCAAGATTCCCGACGACATCTTCCCTTTCTTCAAAGGGCCAAGCATCACCCCCGATATCCTTTGCGCCGGCAATGATGATACCTTCAGGCTGATGGAAGAAGTACTCGACGAAGTGATCGAGATATTCCCATCCCAATTCATTCACATCGGCGGCGATGAAGCGCCGAAAACCCGCTGGCAAGCCTGTCCCAAGTGTCAGGCTCGCATCAAGGCGGAAGGGCTGAAGAATGAGCACGAACTGCAGAGTTATTTCATGCGCCGCATCGAGAAGCATATCGCCTCCAAGGGCCGCCGGATGATTGGATGGAGCGAAATCATGGATGGTGGCCTGGCCCCGAATGCCGCAGTGATGGATTGGATCGGCGGTGCCGCCGAGGCAACCCAGGCCGGCCATGATGTGGTGATGAGCCCGACCAGCCATTGCTACTTCGACTACCCCTATGCAGCGATCAATGCGGAACGAGCCTACGCGTTCGATCCGGTCGACCGGTTGTCGCCGGAACAGGCTCACCACGTGCTCGGCCTGCAGGCGAATTTCTGGTCGCACATTGACCGCGAACCGGCCTGCGTCGACCGGCAGTTGTTCCCGCGCCTGTTATCGCTCGCCGAACGCGGTTGGTCGCCTTCGGTTTGCCGCGATTGGAACGAGTTCAAACTGCGACTCGACGCCCAATTGCCGCAGCTGGCGAAAATGGGAATCTTCTACTACCGCGAACCCCAGTGATCGCCCCATCCGATCCTTCTTGTACGGCGACCACCGATCGCAAGGTCGGGAAAACCATCGCCCTGTCCGGACGCGACGTGCTCGCAGAATTGAAAAAATCCTGCGAGAAATTTGGCATCAAGCTCGCGCTTTATTTTTCAGAGGGCGAGTGGGCGTGGCCTGACAAGCCGGCTGGCGGGCGGTTTGCGAACAATGGCGGCTATCATCCCGAGATGAAAAAGGCACAGCTTAAGGAACTGCTCACGCGCTACGGCCCGGTCGAGTTCATCTGGTTCGACCACGCGATCGGCGATGGCGGACTCAGCCATGCCGATACCGATAAGTGGGTTCGCCAGTTTCAACCGAACTGCTTCAGCGGCTTCAACAATGGCACGGCAGGCGGGCGCATCGTCCTGCGCGAACGCGGCAAGGCGGGCCCGCTCGGCGGTGACGGCCTGACCTGGTGTGAGGGACAGGGCGACAACGAAAAAAAATACAGCTACACCGTCGCGGAATTTACCTATCCATTGCTCGGCAAAAATTCCGGAGCAAGCGGTGATGGTGCCGATTGGTTCTACTCGAAACCCAAGTATGATGGCATGGCCCTGCCCGCTAAAAAAATCTATCAGGATTACCTCGGCGCGGTGAAGTATGGCAACCTCTTTTCACTGGATGTCGGACCCGATTATGCCGGAAAACTCCGCGAGATCGATGTCAAAACGCTGCGCGAGGTCGGCCGAATGATCCGTGGAGAAATCAAGGTACCGGTTGCCATTCCCGGCAAGGCGAGCGCCTCCAGCACCTGGTCGGAAGCCGGCTACGAGGCACAGATGGCAAGCGACGACAACCCGGCCACGCGCTGGGGCGCCGCGGCCGAGACCCGCTCGGCCTGGTTGGCAATCGACCTCGGCAGTGAACATTCTGTGAGAGCTGTTTTGTTAGACGAAGCGGGGTTTGACCGCGTCCGGAAATTTGAAATTCAGGCTCAAGTGAAAGACGTCTGGAAAACCGTCAGCACTGGCACGACCATCGGATCGAACAAGGAAATGGTGTTTCCCGCTCCGGTGAAAGCCCGTGTCTTCCGCCTCCATATCCTTGAAGCCACCGAGGTGCCGACTGTCGGCGAATTCCAATTTTTTGAATAAAACTGATGCCACTTCATCCATTACGTCCCATGAAATCTGGCCGATTCATCAAGTCATTCTTCTAACCGCCGTCCTTGGTTTTACCTCTGCTTTGCCTGCCCGCGCGATCGATGCCGCGCTCACCCCTCCAACTGTGGACTGGTTGGTCAATCCGTCCTCATTCAAAGCGCGGGTCGAGATGGATCCCTCTAAAAACCAACTCGTGCTGGATAACGGACTCGTCCGCCGCACGCTCCGACTGGCCCCCAATGCCGCCACCGTCGACTATCTCAATCGGGTGACCGGCGAACAACTCCTGCGCGCAGTCGGCCCAGAGGCCCGCGTCACACTGAACGGCACGCAGTGCGATGCCGGAAAGTGACAACAGACCCACCGCGATGACTGTCACAAGAATCATCAGCGCAAGAGTGACCACCAAAGCAAAGCCTGTGGGCGCAGGCATGGATTGGAGTTTTCATGATTAAACTAACTTCATTCGATACCGAAATGCTCCTGGATTTTTTCCAAAGAAACGCCCTTGGTTTCGGGCATGACAAGCAGCACCCACACCAATTGACCCACCATGCACAGCGCGTAGAAGGCAAACGCCGTCCAACCGGCCACTGCGGCGATCATCGGAAAAGTCCACGAGATGGCCGCGTTCATCGCCCAATGCGTGAAACTGCCCAGCGCCTGGCCACGGGCCCTCACCCGGTTGGGAAAAATCTCGCTGATGAACACCCAGATGACCGCACCCTGGCCGAAGCCGTGCGCCGAGATGAAGACCAGAAGGCTGACTAACAACAACGGACCCTCCACCTTGGCGTAAAACGCATAAGCCGCGCCCGCAAGGCCGATGATATAACCGATCGATCCGACGATCATGAGCTTGCGGCGGCCGAAGTGATCGATGATGACCATGGCCACCATGGTGAACACCAACATGGTGAAACCCACAATGACAGATTGGAGCAGGGCGGATTCCACCCCAGCGCCGGCCATTTTGAAAATGAACGGCGTGTAGTAGAGCACCGCATTGATGCCCGAGAGCTGGTTGAATGCACCCATCGCCACGGCCAGCATGATGGGTTTCATATAACGGCGGCAATAGAACGGCTCGCGAAGACTGTGATGCGCGAGGTCCATCGAGCGGGCGATCTCGCGGATCTCCACATCCACATTTCCGGTGTCCGATCCGCAGCGTTGCAGCACGATGCGGGCCTCGTCCAAACGGCCTCGGGCGACAAGCCAGCGCGGGCTTTGCGGCGTGAGAAAGATCAACAGGAAAAACACCAGCGAGGGCGCGGCCATGATGCCAAACATCCAGCGCCACTCGTGCTCGCCCAGATGCATGCCGCCTATCAGATAATTCGATAGGTAGGCCAGCAGGATGCCCAGCACGACATTGAACTGGGTGATGGCTACCATCCGCCCGCGATAACAGGCCGGCGAAATCTCCGCAATGTAAAGCGGCGAAACTACCGATGCCCCGCCCACCGCCAGCCCGCCGAGGAACCGGAATGACACAAACGACCACCAATCCCACGAGAATGCGCAGCCGAGCGAGGACACGAAATAAATCACGCCTAACACCGCCAGCGCGCCGCGCCGCCCGATGGCGTCTGCAGGCCGGCCGGCACCGAGCGAGCCGATGATGGTGCCGATGAGGGCGCAGGCCACAGTGAATCCGAGCAGACCGTCGCTGAGGGCGAAATTGTTGCGCAGGGCGTCGGTGGTGCCGGAGATGACCGCCGTGTCGAAGCCGAACAGCAGGCCCCCCAGCGCGGCGACAAGCGTGCAGCCTAACAGATAGAGATTGAAGGGCGGGTTTTTGCTGGCAGAGGGCAGCGCACAGGGATCAGAGGATGAATGCATAAGTAGGGTACGATGGAATTCATGGCGATGCCGTGTTGGATTCCCAAGGGTTTCCAAGTCGCATTTTTTATATTCGGACACACTCAACACGCTCTGGCGAACGGGCACAAGGATGGGATTATCCCCCATTTGGGGGATGGTGCAAACGGATGTGGATCAAGGCCGGGTCTTCACCTGCAGTTCAAGCAAATTCGCAGTGCCTGCTTCGACCACGCAGCCTGCCACCCGCAGGCGCTTGAGACGTGGATGACTTGCATCCGAATAACCCGCACACGACCCAGGCCACAACGAGACCGCGCAAAGGCAATCGATAACTGACACAGGCGCGTCGTTTCATGGCACATATTCCGTCCGAGTTCATAACGAGCTTGTCAGCCTATCACTTAGGAGTCCAAAAAAAGAAAAAAAGTAAAGGGACATGGACAGGAATCGGACTTGAAGACGGGTCTGTCAAACAGCTTTTTAGTCATCATTCTTGAACCAGTCATTATGGCGTAGTGATTTTACGACTGTTCAAGAATTCAGCCTGCTTTCCAAAGGCTCGGCGTGCGTCAGGGCCAACGCCCTCGCGAAAAACCTTTCCGTCATACATCAGGAAGTGCTTGAACCCCCGTGTTGCGCAAAAGTTTGGTGGACAGCGCTTGCAGCCGGGGATTCAGTAATTGGCAGGCATCGCCGCAATGACCTGAATTGGGATAATTGTCTGGCTTTCAATGCCTTTCACATGCTGCCATTTAGTTGCCAAAACGGTCATTTTGGCAGTCCTAAATGACATAACTCCTTGAAAATCAAGAAAAGTCGGGCTGGCGGGATTCGAACCCACGACCCCTTGACCCCCAGTCAAGTGCGCTACCAGACTGCGCTACAGCCCGTTGCATGAACGGGTGGCAAAGCAAGCAGGCGAAATGCGGATTGGCAAGCCCCGAAACTCATGAGATTCCATGTGCCTCATGAATCGCATCAAAACCGCCATCGTGGGTGCCAGTGGCTACTCGGGAATGGAATTGTTACGCCTGCTTCTTGGGCATCCGGGGGTCGACTTGGTGGCGGTGACCTCGCGTCAAGAGGCCGGCAAGGCGCTTGCTGCGGTGTTTCCGCGCTTTGGCAAGGCGCCGAGTTCGGACCTCACGTTCATGGATCCGGATCCAGACGGAATCGCGGCCACGGGCGCCAAGCTGGTCTTTCTGGCGCTGCCTCACGGCGTGGCTGCGGAAATCGCCCGTGCCCTGCTGGATCGCGGGCTGCGGGTGATCGACTTGAGCGCGGATTTCCGTTTGAACGATGCGGCGGTGTATCAGGAATTTTATGGTCAGGCCCATCCGGCCGCAGACTTGTTAGATCACGCGGTTTATGGGTTGCCGGAAATTCGCGCCGCGGAAATCCGGGAGGCTCGCCTGGTCGCTGCGCCCGGGTGTTATCCGACCAGCATCCTGCTGCCATTGCTGCCGCTGCTTCGCGAGCGTCTGATCGATCCTGCCACCATCGTGGCCAACTCGATGAGCGGAGTGAGTGGCGCAGGACGCAAGGCGGACCTCCCCTCGATGTTTTGCGAGTGCCACGATAGCGTTCGCGCCTATGGAGTGCCCAAGCACCGCCACTTGTCTGAAATCGAACAAGAACTCAGCATCGCCGCCGCTGAAAAAGTCGTGATCAGCTTCATCCCGCATTTGGTCCCCGTGCATTCCGGGATTGCCACCACCACCACTGCCATGCTCCGTCACGGAGTGGCACCGGAGGCGATCGGAATTGCGTTAGAAAACGCCTATCAATCCATGCCATTTGTCCGCTTGCTCGGCCGGGGTGCTTGTGCGGACACGAAACATGTGACCCGCACGAACTTCATCGACATTGGGTGGCAATACGACCCCCGCACTGGCCGAGTGTTGTTGATGAGCGCCGAGGACAACCTTGGAAAGGGCGCGGGAGGCCAGGCACTCCAGTGCTTCAACCTGATGTGCGGATTTTCCGAGACTGATGGATTGCAAAATTTTTAAGTCCGGCCCACGCTTCGCTTTCCGTCTCGTTAACCATGGATTTTCCATTTACACGCATCAAGGGAGGTGTTGGCGCACCTCTTGGATTTCTCACCAGTGCCGCAGCTTGCGGCATCAAAAATCCCGCAGCAGACCGCTTGGATCTCGCGCTCATTTATTCCGATCAAGCGTGCAGTTCGGCGGGGGTGTTCACTACCAATCGCGTCAAAGCCGCTCCCGTGCGTGTCTCTCAAGCCCACCTTCGCAAAGGCGACCTCCGCGCGATCATTGCCAATTCCGGCAATGCCAACGCCTGCACCGGCGTGCAAGGCATCCATGATGCCAATGCCATGTGCGACGCCGTCGCCAAGCCGCTCGGCCTCAAGCGCGCCGAGGTCGGCGTCTCGTCCACCGGCGTCATCGGTCTGCCCTTGCCGATGGCTCGCGTCTCAAAAAATTATGACGCGCTCATCCAGGGTCTTGGCCCCAAAAATGGATCGGACGTCGCCTCAGCCATTCTCACCAGTGACACCCATTCAAAGGAAATCGCCATTTCATTCGACCTTGGTGATCACCGGGTTCGCCTCGGCGGCTGTGTCAAGGGAGCGGGTATGATTTCGCCGAATATGGCGACCCTTCTGTGCTTCATCACCACCGATGCCAACATCCCGCGCGACTCACTCCGCAAAGGTGTGCTCGAGTGTGTCGAGGAAAGCTTCAATCGCATCACCATTGACGGCGATATGTCCACCAATGACACCGTCATCGTGCTGGCAAACGGTGCCTCTGGAATGCCCCCCATTCGCCGCAACGGCAAACGTTGCAAACAAATGCGCCAGGCCCTTTGCTGGATTATGTTAGAACTCGCCAAGGCCGTCGTCCGTGACGGAGAACGCGTCACCAAATTTGTCACCGTGCGCGTTCATGGTGCCCGCCTCTATCAGGATGCCAAAAAGGTTGCGGAGGCCGTCTGTAAATCCGCCCTCGTGAAAGCCTCATGGAACGGCGGTGACCCGAATTGGGGCCGCATCCTCCATGCGGTCGGCTACTCGGGTGCCCGCATCCGCGAAGAACTGATCGATATTTCTATCGGCGGAAAAGCCGCCTGCCTCGGCGGATTGCAGGCCGACACCCCGATGGAGGACCTCCGTCAAGTCGTCGCCGCTCGCGAATTCGAAATTGTCATCAACCTCAATCAAGGCGAGTCGGATTACACCATGTATTCCAGCGATCTCTCACCGGAATATATCGACTTCAATCGCTCGGAATACGCCTATTGGAAGCAATCCCGCAAAGACGCCACAGCATGACCGGTTGCGATTCCCGGTTCTTCACTCTCCTCAATGGACTCGTCCCGGCGGTCGCGCATTCCACTCATTCGGTCTTCCCGTCACGACTTAAAAATTCTAACAAAACCTTTGCGGATTTTGCCGAAATCCCGGGCAAAGCGGAGACCTGTTCCACCGTGGCCGCCCTGATACGCCTGACACTTCCAAATTTTTCTAGCAGGAGCCGCTTTTTGTTCGGGGATATGCCGGGACAGTCGTCGAGATGGCTTTCACGCATGCGCCGACGATAAAGCAATGCATTGTAGCCGTTGGCAAAACGATGCGCCTCGTCCCGGATTCGCTGGACGAGCTTGAGCGCGCCGCGGTCGTGGGCAATGCGCAGTGACCCGCTTCGCCCCGGGATGAAAATCTCCTCGTGCTTCTTGGCAAGCCCGATGACCGGAAGCGCGTGCAGCCCAAGCGCACGCAACTCCCTCACCGCAATCCCGAGGTGACCCTTGCCTCCATCTATAATCACCAAATCAGGCAGGACGATTTTTGCAAGACCCTCCCGGGCCAGGTGCCGCTGAATGACGAGCGAATCCTCATCGGCAGAGGATGCATCTGGATTGGCATCGGTGCTTTCTAACAGGATCCTCGAGTAGCGTCGATGAACGACCTCGGCCATCGAGGCGTAATCATCCTGTCCCGCAACCGATTGAATCCGATAACGACGGTAATTCCTTGGATCCGGCCGACCGTCCGTGAAACGCACCATGGAGGCGACAATGTGGTTCGACGAAATGTTAGAAATATCAAAGCATTCAATGATCCGCAGCGGTCCGGTGAGATCCAGCTCCGTCGCGAGTTCTGCAAGATCCGCGATTGGATCGATCGGGGATGGCTGCCCAAGACTTCGGGTGAACTGGCGCGTCGGCGTCAGCGTTTTCCTGAGATTTTGCAGAACGTCGCGCAGTGTGCCCGCACGCTCGAAATCCAGCAATGCCGCAGCCGCTTCCATTTCATTGTGCAAATTATCTAACAATTCTCGCCGTCCCTTTCCCTCGAGAATCCGGCAGGCTTCATCCACGCGCTGCGCATACGCTTCGCGAGTGATGCGCCCGATACACGGCGCCGAGCAATTGCGGAGAATGTCGGCATTGCAGTGACAGTAGTCGGCCTCCCCCGGCTCGGCAGGTCGGCAGACGCGCAGACCCAAGCCGCGGTGAAGCCATTCAAGCGTGTGGTGCAGCGCGCCGGAGTGCGGAAACGGCCCGAAGTATCTGGCCCCGTCGTTTTTTCTCAGCCGTGTGGTGCTGAATCGAGGCCACGCATCACCCGGTCGGATTCTGGCCAATAGAAAATGTTTGTCGTCCCTCAGCGCAATGTTGTATCGCGGGCGGTAATCCTTGATCAGCTTGCCCTCTAACAATAACGATTCCTCCTCGTTGCGCACCGTGCGATACTCAAAGTCGTGAATGGAATCAATCAGCGCCCGGTTTTTGCCACTCGCACGCATTTTCTGCGAGGGTCGGAAATACGACGCCAGCCGGTTCTTTAAATCGCGGGCCTTGCCGACATAGATGACCGCCCCCAGATGATCCTTCATTAGGTAAACCCCAGGCTGCCGGGGCACCGCGCGCAGGCGAGCTTTGAAATCCGGGGTGTTCATGTGGCATGATGACAAATCTACCAAAGCCAAAACTCGAAAAGCACACGGCCTTGACGGAATACCGACAAGGCCGTGCTGAAACGTCACTTGCTAAACGGAATCAACCGCATAGCAGGCACTCGTTGTTAGAGCACCATGTCTTTGAGTTTCTTCAACGGACGCACCTTCACGGCGGTGGACGCTGGCTTCGCTTTGAACATCACTTCCTCCTGAGTGAAGGGGTTGATGCCCATGCGTGCTCTCGTTGCCGGTTTGCGCGCCGTGCTGATCTTCAACAGACCTGGCAGGACGAATTCGCCAACCGAGCGCTTGTTGATATGAGCTTCGATGACTTCTGTTAGGCTATCCAGAACTGACCCGACTTGTTTGCGGGTGAGTCCGGTGTTTTCGGCGATCTGCTCCAGGATTTGCGTCTTGGAGAGCTTGTCTTTGATGGTTTTAAGTTTCGTGGCCACGGAGAAGAAATCTGCAATCCCGACCAAAATGTCAAGGCTGCGCCGCTTCAAAAAAAAGTTTTTTGGAGCGGCGGTCCTCTGCGGGGGCTGTCCTTTGAGTGCTGCACGGTCGGTCAAACGGTCGGTCGGGATTCGGACGACTGCCAGAACTCGGAGCCTTTCCGGCGTGCCATCTGCGATTTTACCCGTGGTATTCCTGAATGCTCATCACGGTGAGTTCGCGTTCCTTGAGCGAACGGATCGCTTTCACGCAGGCCTCGGCCGCCGATAGATTGGTGGCGTGCGAGATGTTCTGGGCAATCGCGGTCGACCGGATCTGCACTTCATCCTCGCGGGCCTCGTGGGTGCTTGGCGTGTTGATCACGAAGTGAATCTCGCGGTTTTTGAGCATGTCCAACACGTTCGGGCGCGCTTGCTCGTGCAACTTGAACAATCGGGTGCTCAAAATGCCCTCTGCGGCAAGCCGGGCGTGGGTGCCACCCGTGGAGAAAATTTTGAAGCCAAGCTCCACAAGATCGCGCGCAACGGGCACGCTGCGGTCCTTGTCAAGATCTGCAACTGATAGAAAAACATTGCCCGCTGTGGGCAACGGGTTAAAGGCCGAAATCTGCGCCTTGGCATAGGCCATGCCCCAATTCGGATCGATGCCCATGACCTCGCCCGTGGATTTCATTTCCGGGCCTAACACGATGTCAATGCCGGGAAAACGATTCCAGGGAAA
Organism: Akkermansiaceae bacterium; assembly: GCA_903930425.1. Classification (GTDB taxonomy): domain Bacteria; phylum Verrucomicrobiota; class Verrucomicrobiia; order Verrucomicrobiales; family Akkermansiaceae; genus Luteolibacter. The sequence continues at coordinate 11,326 of CAIYYV010000184.1, forward strand.
GACGGCTTCCTTCACCGAGAAGTGTTGCGGAACAATCGTCTCAGTGTAACCTAGGTCCTTGAGTTTCTGTCCAACCATGACCTTGGCCGCGAGCTTGGCAAGCGAAACGCCGGTGGCCTTGCACACAAATGGAACCGTGCGCGAGGCTCGGGGATTCACCTCAATCACATAGAGGTTCTCATCCTTGACGGCAAACTGGATGTTCATCAACCCTTTGACGTTCAGCTCGCGCGCAAGATCCCTCGCGGCCCGCCCAATTTCCTCCTTGATAGATTCTGATAGGGAAAACGAGGGAATGACACAGGCAGAGTCCCCGGAATGAATGCCAGCCTGCTCGATGTGCTCCATGATGGCGCCTACCACCGCGATTTCTCCGTCGCAGATGCAATCGACGTCCACCTCGGTCGCATTGTCCAAAAAACGGTCCACCAACACCGGCCGCTCCGGTGAGGCAGTGACCGCCTCGCGCATGTAGCGGGAAAGCTCGCTGTCGTTATACACAATCATCATTGCCCGCCCGCCTAACACAAATGATGGGCGCACCAGCACCGGGTAACCAATGCGGTTGGCCACTGCCAGCGCCTCGGCCTCGTCTGTGGCGGTGCCGGCTTCGGCCTGCTTGAGGCCGAGCTTGTCTAACAGCGCTGAGAAGAATTTGCGGTCCTCGGCCAGCTCGATGGATTTGGGAGAGGTGCCGATGATGGGCACTCCGTGGCGTTCGAGGTCGGCGGCAAGGTTCAACGGGGTTTGCCCGCCGAACTGCACGATCACCCCGTGGGGTTTTTCCTGGTCGCAAATGTTGAGCACGTCTTCCAGTGTGAGCGGCTCAAAAAACAGCTTGTCCGAAGTGTCGTAGTCGGTCGATACGGTTTCAGGATTCGAGTTCACCATGATCGTCTCGTAACCAAGCTCCTTCAGCGCAAAGGCCGCGTGCACGCAGCAATAGTCGAACTCAATGCCCTGGCCAATTCTGTTAGGTCCACCACCGAGAATGATGATTTTTTTCTTCGCCGAGTCGCGGGCTTCGTTTTCATCTCCGTAGGACGAGTAGAAATACGGGGTGTAGGCTTCAAACTCGGCGGCGCAGGTGTCGACCAATCGGTAGGTAGGGATGATGCCCGCAGCCTTGCGTTGGGCGCGGATCGCGTCTTCAGTGGTGCCTCTGGCCTTGGCGATCTGACGATCCGAAAAACCGAGTTTTTTGAGGCGCCTGAGATTGTCAACGAGTTCGGGCGTCCCGCCCGCATCTGCAGCGGCATTTGTGGGCGGGACGCCCACGCTCCTTGATCCCTCCTCTGCGATTTGTTGGAGATGGCCGAGGAACCAGGGGTCGATCTGCGTGGCGGCGTGGACTTCCTCAAGAGACCAACCGTGGGTGAAGGCGGTTTGCAACCAAAAGATGCGCTCGGCATTCGGAATTTGCAGCTTGCGCGTGATCTCATCGTGAGTAGGGCATTGCGCGTCTTTGAGATCAAAACCAAATCCCCAGCGGCCGGTTTCTAACGAACGCAGGCATTTCTGAAGGCTCTCTTTGAACGTGCGGCCTATGCTCATCGCCTCACCGACGGATTTCATCGATGTGGTCAGAACGGGATTGGCAGTGGGAAATTTCTCAAATGTGAACCGCGGAACTTTCGTGACCACATAGTCAATCGTTGGCTCGAACGATGCGGGCGTCTCCCGTGTGATATCGTTGGGCAGTTCATCAAGCGTGTAACCCACGGCGAGCTTTGCGGCAATTTTGGCGATTGGAAACCCCGTGGCTTTGGAGGCGAGTGCGGATGAGCGCGAAACTCGCGGATTCATTTCGATGATGATCATTCGACCGGTTTTTGGATCGGTGGCAAATTGAATGTTAGAACCGCCGGTTTCGACGCCAATCTCACGGATGCAAGCGAACGAGGCATCGCGCATGATCTGGTATTCGCGGTCTGTCAGGGTCTGGATGGGCGCGACAGTGATCGAGTCGCCAGTGTGAACACCCATTGGATCAAGATTTTCAATCGAGCAGATGACGACACAGTTGTCATTGCGATCTCGCATGACTTCCATTTCGAACTCTTTCCATCCGAGGAGGGATTCCTCGATCAGGACTTCGGAGATGGGTGATAGATCGAGTCCTCGGGTGATGATTTCCACAAACTCCTCGCGGTTGTATGCAATGCCACCACCCTGTCCGCCAAGCGTGAATGCAGGACGAATGATCAGCGGGAAGCGGTCGATTTCCTCAGCGACTTTTTTCGCTTCCTCCAAAGTGTGCGCCACGCCGGAATGAGGGAGATCGAGACCAATTTTGAGCATGGCCTCTTTAAAGCGAAGACGGTCCTCGCCCTTGTCGATGGCGTCGGCATTGGCACCGATCATCCGGACATGATGACGGTCAAGGACGCCGGATTTGAAAAGCGCCATCGCAGTATTGAGTGCAGTCTGTCCGCCAAGAGTCGGAAGCAAGGCATCGGGCTTTTCGCGAACGATGATTTTTTCCACCACCTCGGGCGTGATCGGCTCAATGTAGGTGCGATGCGCGAACTCCGGATCGGTCATGATCGTCGCCGGATTCGAGTTCACAAGGATGACTTGATAGCCTTCCTCTTTCAGCGCTTTGCACGCTTGCACTCCGGAGTAATCGAATTCGCAGCCTTGGCCGATGACAATGGGGCCGGAACCAATGACAAGAATTTTGTGGATCGAGGTATCTTTTGGCATGATGAGGGGAGGGGGTCAGCGCGCGGCAGGGCGCGCCAAATGCGACGGGGTTTGGCAGGGATTGTCCTATTTGTAAAGAGCCGGATTGCAAAGCATCCCGATATCGTGGACGACAGTCCGGACTCAATCCAACGCGCGCATCTCTACGCGAGTCGCTCCCGTACCCCTGTGCCCCCCGCATCCTCATCGGGACTGGTTCAGCCTCAATACGACACGTCACGATGGTG
>CAIYYV010000185.1 GCA_903930425.1 Akkermansiaceae bacterium
ATGATTTTGTTTTGTGGACCGATGATAAGGCTGCGTTGAGGCACTGGTTTGGCGAAGTGAACGATTTTCTTAATGAGAGATTGAAGCTTGAGGTCAAGCCGCCACAGATGAACGAAACGCGACGCGGTATGCCGTTTCTGGGCTGCCGGATTCATGCAAATAGCCTGCGGCTCGACGCTCGTAGTCGGAAACGCTTTGCACGAAAGCTCCACGCGCTGGAGTCCGAATATAAGTCCGGGACAATGAGTGAGCTCGAACTGCAAACGCGCGTCACCGCGATGATCTCCTATACGGAAACATGTGGCGGGATAGGATTTCGGCGTGCCTTGCTCGCGAAACAAGAATTTGGGGTGGCGGCCATGGACGGGCCGGTGTCCGGCTCGAACCGCGTGCTTCGCGGCGGCAATTGGAACAACGATGCCAGCAACTGCCGCTCTGCCTATCGTAACGGCAACAACAGCCAAGGCAACTCGAACAACAACATCGGGTTCCGCTCCGTCCGCAGCTCAGAGGACTCCCCGCAGCGGGAGCATGACTCCGACCCGGCTGCCATCCCGCCCGCGCCGTTCCATCCGGCGTGGCAAAGCGCAATTACCCACCCGGTGTTAGTAGGCATAGCTGCCGCCGTGCCGAACGCTCCGGGCGGGCAATTCCAACTTGAATTTTAATATCATGAAAATCATCCTGTTAGCCATCCTTCTTCTGCTCGTCACCCGTGTTCGTGCCGACACGAACGAGGCATTATCGGACGTCTTCCAGTTCGATGTCCGTGATACCACCGGGACAACCGAGGCAGTTTCAGGTGTTTTGAGTGTAGATGCACGGGAGTTGGGAAATTCTGGCACTGTGGGATCGGGCAATTTCATATTGAATACGTTGGGCACTGCACCGACCGAGTTGGAGATTGTGGGACCCGCTTCGGTGCTGGCAGGCAGCCAGACTGATTATAAGGTGATTTGGCATGCCGGGTTCAGCGATCTTGATGTGACAGCAGACGCCCGTTGGCGTTTCCTAACCAATGCGCCCGGAAACACCGGTATGGTGCCGCCAACTTTCTATGCCGGGGAAACTGACACGTCAGCCACGGTGCAGATTGTAGCATCCTATCTGGCGGCCACCGGGCAGAGCAAGGAAAGCCCGGCATTTTCTATCACAATCACGCCGCATCTCATGACAGCCTTGGCGACCACCCAGACCGGAACCGGTCAATTCACACTCACTGCCACGCCATCCAACAATCACGGAACGACCACCGTGAGCTGGGATCTCAACGGCAATGGCACCTATGGCGACGCCTACGGAGAGACGGCGACAGTGGACTTCGGCTCGTGGACCGGAACCACAAAGGTCAAGGTTCTGGTCACCGATGGCGATGGTAATACACGCATCGAAACCCGAGAAGTGGTGGTGAATAAAGCTCCCGTGGTCAATCAGCCTGCAGGAACAAAACCAGCTTACGATCCAACTGATTTTTTCCTGCTATTGCCAGACCAGAAAAAAACTCCGTTTGTCTTTAACCCCAATGGTCTTGACCGCAGGAGCACTGGCTTGGTGGTAATCGCTCACGGCTTATATTCCAGCACCCAAGAAGATTGGATGCGCGAAATGGGCGCTGGGATTGAGAACCGGTGCATACAAAATAACCTTATACCGCCGAACGTTGCGCTGCTCGATTGGTCCGGTTTGTCTATGGACCCATCACCGTTACCTCCATTGCAAGAAGCCCTCCTCAAGGCTCTCATTGTTGGCGGACTCCAGCAGGGAAATTGGGTGTCTGCCGGCGTCGGGGCCACAGGTGAAGCGATCAACTTCGGATTTGACCTCTGGTGGGTGAAGAAGAATGGCATGGTGTCAGGGCAGAACCTTGCCAACTGGATTTATCTTAACAGTTGTTTGGGAAGTAATCCACAGATCGATAAGGATAAACCGATTCATTTGATTGGCCATAGTGCCGGAGGTTTCGTGGTAGGTGAGGCAGCACGCATTCTAAAACACCCTGCATCCGGTTTGCCTCCCGTGTATGTGGATCGGGTGACGATGCTCGACACACCCTTCGTCGAGAAATCACACATCGCCCAAGGCAGCCAAAACTATCCGAATCCGGGAACTGTAGAACGTTATGTTTCGTCCATATGGGGATCTCTTGCATTTGGTTGGCCGGTTTCAACAAACGACTACTACCGCTATGAGAACATTTGGACAACGGCGACGCCCGGATACAATTGGATCAGTCATGACGACGCACATAACTGGTATACGCGGAGCACGGTTTGGTCGAAAAATGATCCGGACGCGACATTGGATAACGACGGCTTCGCGTTTTCACCGATTCTCAGCGGCATCAAGGTAGCGGCCAGCATGCAGCGTCAAATGTTCGCAACATACAGTGCCGGAGTGGAACTCATGCCGGATTATATTCCTTCCGATTGGCAGACGTTCGGCTCGGCAGTTGAAGACATCGGAACGTGGACCCTAACGGAATCCGCCGACGCCGGAATGTGGACAGACATGGCAATGCCAGTCGCGGCTCAGAATCTTTCATTTGAATTCCATTTCACCCAGCCTGGAGACGGGGATTTTCTCGCGATCCATTTTGGCGACATGCCCGTGTTGTATCGCGGCATCGACCAAGCATTGTCTCGCGATGGCTGGGTGTCTGCGGAGATTGCGCTCGATCCGATAAGTGCGACAAATGGAAAACTCGTGTTCACATTGGTCAGCCGTGGTAATCCAAACGCACAAGTGCAGATCCGCAATATCAGGATCACTCAAAGCAACGATGTTGATGGTGACGGTCTTACCAATGACCAAGAAGCCTCGCTTGCCACTGATGCGCGCAATCCCGATACGGATGCGGACGGCCTGAACGATGGCGTTGAAGTGAATACCTATCATACGGACCCACTGCGAGCGGATACGGATGGCGATGGACAGAGGGATGCGTCTGAACTCGCAGCCGGCACGGACCCATTGTCGAACGGATCATTTTTCCGTGTGACGGACATCCACAAAGCGGCGGCGGGTGGCATGACCTTGAATTGGCCGGGAGTGCCTGGAAAAACCTACCGGGTGCGCCGCTCACAAGAACTCGGCACCGACAATTATGAAATCATCAGCCAAGGCATTGCTGCGACACAACCGCTGACATCCTTCACGGATCCCGCGCCACCTGCAGGATGTGGATTTTACTGGATTGAGGTCGAGTAGCCTTTGAATTATCGATCCATCGCCAACCTCCGAGTCACAGGATGAGGCATTATCTCCGCGATTCATAAGTTGCGTGAATTTAATTTTGTCGAATTATCAAAATCATCCACCCGCCCCCACCGCGACCGCAGCACCTCCAACTGCTCACGCAGGCTTGTTCCGCCCTCTCTCGTGGAGCTCCAATGCGTCCTTACCCCGTTCCTCCGTAACAGACAGTGCTGATACTGAGCGAGTCGCGCCAGCGGCATGAACAAAATCCGTTCCTCGGGCCAGCCAGTTTCGGCGGCGACGGCGAACACCTGGGCGGCTAGGAAACCGGGCTCGTCGCAGGCAGTGGTGGCTTTTTTCCGCCGATGTCCCCCATGGTTTCGACCTGGGCCGCCTCAAGTTCGCGGCTTTGGTCTTCGAGGCGTTTG
>CAIYYV010000186.1 GCA_903930425.1 Akkermansiaceae bacterium
CAAACGACAGGGTGATGACCGCCTTGACACCTAACAGGCTGGTCCCTTTTGCGGCCCAGTCGCGGCTGGATCCCATGCCATAATCCTCTCCGCCAATCACAACGGTGGGGATGCCGGCGGCCTGATAGGCGGCGGCAGCGTCATAGATCGAAAGGGTTTTGCCATCGAAGCGGGTGACGCCGCCCTCGGATCCGGGAACCATGAGGTTTTTGATGCGGACATTGGCGAAGGTGCCGCGGGTCATGATGCGGTCATTGCCGCGGCGCGAGCCGTAGGAATTGAAATCGGCGGGGGCGACGCCTTGGGCGCTGAGGTAGAGACCCGCCGGGCTGTCATGGGCGATTGCGCCAGCGGGCGAGATGTGGTCGGTCGTGACCGAGTCGCCGAAGATGCCGAGCGGACGTGCGCCGTGGATTTCCAAAATATCCCGCGGGGTGGGAGAGTAGCTGTCGAAAAACGGGGGTCTCTGGATATAGGTGGATGCTTGGTTCCAAGCATACACATTCCCGACCGTGGATTCGACCTCATTCCACTTCGGGTTTTGATCGGAATACCCGGAGTAAAGACGCTGGTAAACCTCCGGCTTGAGCGAGGCGTTCATGGCCGCCTCGATTTCCTCCACAGATGGCCAGATATCACGAAGAAAAACCGGATGACCGTCGCGGCCAAAACCTAACGGATCACGAGCCATGTCGATGTCCACCGTGCCGGCGATGGCGAAGGCGACGACGAGCGGCGGCGACATGAGGAAGTTTGCCTTGATGGACTGGTGGACACGGGCTTCGAAGTTGCGGTTTCCTGATAGAACGGAGGCGGCGATGATGTCTTCGGCTTTGACCACCTGTTCGATTCCCGGGTCGAGTGGGCCGGAGTTTCCGATGCAGGTGGTGCAGCCATAACCGACGGTTTGGAATCCGAGTTGGTCGAGTTCGGACTGGAGGCCGGTCTGCTTGAGGTAATCCGTGACCACTCGGGAGCCCGGGCCGAGTGAGGTTTTCACCGAGGGTTTGACCGTGAGTCCCTTGGCATTGGCCTTTTGTGCGAGCAGGCCGGCGGCGAGCATGACGCTCGGGTTGGATGTGTTCGTGCAACTGGTGATGGCGGCGATGAGCACCGAACCGTGAGTGATGCTGTCCTTGATGCCTCCCTTGCTGTCCACGGTGACCTCCCACAAGGGATAGGACAAATCGTCATTCGACTCCGGGGTCATGCCGACTTCCGCGCCAAAGGCGTGTGCGAAACTCGGGATCTCCTCGAGCCTGTGATCGAGCGCTGGCGGAGATTCGCCGGACCCCATTGCAGGAAGTTTTTGATACCCGCCCGGCGCGGGGGCGGACAGCAGTGTGGCCCACTTGGCCTTGAGTGCATCCAGTGCGATGCGATCTTGCGGGCGCTTGGGACCGGCCACGCTGGGCGTGACGGCGGTGAGGTCGATATCGACCACTTGCGAGAAATCGAGTGCGTTGCGATCCGCCGGAATCCCCCAGAGCCCCTGCGCCCGGTAGTAGGATTCGACGGTTTTGCAGAGTTCCGGAGGACGGCCGGTGCCTAACAGATATGCGGTGGTGATTTCGTCGATGCCAAAAAACCCCATGGTGGCACCGTATTCGGGGGCCATGTTGGCGAGGGTTGCGCGGTCGGGAAGACTCAAGGCCTTGGCACCCGGACCGTAGAATTCAACAAATTTTCCAACCACGCGGGTTTTGCGAAGCAGCTCGGTGACGAGCAGCACGAGATCCGTCGCAGTGACTCCCGCAGCAAGCTCTCCTGTGAGATAGACCCCAACCACTTCCGGAACGAGGAAGGTGATGGGTTGGCCGAGCATGCCCGCTTCCGCCTCGATCCCGCCCACTCCCCAGCCGACCACTCCCAGGCCGTTGATCATCGTGGTGTGCGAGTCGGTGCCGACGAGTGTGTCAGGATAATAGATTTGGCATGTTGAATTTTCATAAGGCGATGAGAGCACGCATTGGGCGAGGTGTTCGAGGTTGACCTGATGGACGATACCGATGCCGGGCGGCACGACTTTAAAGGTTTTGAATGCTTGTTCGCCCCATTTGAGAAACTCATAGCGTTCACGGTTTCGGTGGAATTCGAGGTCAAGGTTGCGATCGAGCGAGCTGCTAGAACCCGAATCATCGACCTGCACCGAGTGATCCACCACCAGATCGACCGGGACGAGCGGTTCAATCGTCTTGGCGTCCCTGCCCATGCCATCCACTGCGGTGCGCATGGCGGCCAAATCGACTAACAGAGGCACGCCGGTGAAATCCTGAAGCACGATGCGTGCGACGACGAAGGGGATTTCAAAATCGCCTGGGGCGAGGGGATTGTAATGGGCAAGATTGGCGATGTCTTGGTCCGAGACTTTCAGTCCGTCATGGTGACGGAGCAAGGACTCGAGCACGATGCGGATTGAAACCGGCAGGCGCGAAAGATTCGGGAATCCTTGCTCGGCGAGGGCGGGTAGCGAGTGGAATTTTCCTTCGGATCCGGTGCCAGTGATGAATGTGCGAAGCGTGTTCATGGGAGGGAGATGCACAGCCATGCAGGAGGTGATTGGGCCCGCATGCGACTGTTGTAGCAGCGTAGTCGGGCCTCCCCCTTTGTCAAAAAGGTTCGCGACAAAAGGTCACGCGATGCCACACGCCGGTGAGGCCGCGTGTCCTCGGCTTATCGCCTTTTCCGGCGCTTGGGCGGCGTGAACGGACTGCCTTTGCTGTGTGCGTGCTTCCCGGTTCGTTGTCCTGGCACGAGCGGCTTTTCAGGAATCATTTGCGCCGGCAAATCCTCTGTCATCGCCGGTTCCTGATCCGGTCCCGCGTCCTCGCGGCCAGCAAAGCGCTCGTCCCAGTCCTTCACGGCCCATTCGTATTCGCGCCACGCGATCTGCTCACAGATCGGCGATAAATAATACGCCACATAATCCGGATCGCTGGCAAATTCCAGCGGTATCTGGTTGATGTGATGGGGCTTCGGCGGGACCGGCCGGGTGAACCGGAAATCCGCGCGCCGCGGCATGAAGGGCGTCACACATTCCTTGATGGTCCGCACGCTCGGGCGCTTCTTGAACAACTTCCATGCCAGTTGGTGGCCATGTTCCAGCGACCATTTCTCAGAGGTGGGAATCAAATCATGGTCCTCGGGCGTGCTGCTAGAAAGCACCTTGCGGAATTCTTCTAACTGTTTGTCTGTTAGCTTGAGGGAAAGTTTTGCTTCTGCCTTGCGGGTGAACCGCTCGGGATCGAGTGCCTGAGCCTTGAGCAAGGCGACATAGGCGCGTGTCACCCCGAATTCCGCGCCCAGAGAAGTGGCCATTTCACCGGCCAGGACGCGGCGGGTGATTTCATCACGCTGGTCCTGATTCAATCGGTGCTTTGGGGAAGGACTCATAGGCGAAGCCAAAAAAATGACATATCGGCCGAAAAATCAATCTTTGGATGCGTTGCATTCGTGGTTTCTATTTCGAAATTCCGCAGTGACATTCGGGCAAACAAAAGGGGCCGCGCCCCCGCGCGACCCCTGATGATTCTGTCATGAATTTTATTGAAACCGGGGATCCATCCCCTCGACGGGTGTAAACATGCCGGAAATCCGCGACCCTGTCATGTCACTAAGATATGGGACACGGCAGGCGGGCCTCTCCTGGGGACGGGCGTCACGACAAATCGAGGAATCCGCGGCGGATTGCCTCGCTGACGGCGGCTGGCAGGTTGCGGACGTGCAGTTTGTCGAAGCTTCTCTTGATGTATTCGGTGATGGAATGGGGGCTGAGTTTCAGTTCATCGGCGATTTCTTGGCGGGTCAGGCCTTTGGCGGAAAGTTGGAGCACTTCGCACTCGCGCTTCGAGAGGGATTCCGCCTCGGGGATCGGGCTGAGTTGGCGGAATGTTTGGAGGATCATGCCGGCGATTTTCGGGTCGAGCGGGGTGCCGCCTGAGAGGACTTCCTCGAGGGTTTCCATGAGGCGGGTGGCGCTTCCCGCCTTGACGAGGTATCCATGCGCGCCTGCTTCCAAGGCGGCGAAGACTTTGGTTTTATCGGTGAAGGCGGTGAGCACGAGCACGCGGGCTTCGGGCAATAAGGCGCGCACTTCGCGGATTCCGTCGACACCACTCATGCCAGGCAGTCCGAGATCGGACAGCACGAGATCGGCCTTGAGGCCGGCGTGCAAGGCCTCGAGTGCGTCCTCCATGGTGGAAAATCCGCCGACGCATTGGTATCCGGCCCGCTCTTCGAGAACGCGGGTGACGGATTCGCGGAAGTCCGCGTGGTCTTCGATGAGAATCAGACGAATCGCCTTGTGGTTCGAAGATGCAGAGCGCGCCATGCAAGTGTTCTAATGCCTTATCGGCACATTGAACACCCTGAAAATGCGCCATGACGGCAAATTCCGGACGGCGGAACCCCCGCTTTCAAGTCGCCCCCTTGCGGGCGGGCCTCGAGGGTTTTCGTTCTAACGGAATGTTGAGGGTGAGCCGGGTGCCTTCTGCTGGGCGGCTATCAATTTGGAATTCCGCGCCGAGGGCGGTGGCGCGTTGGCGCAATGCGTGCAGGGTGGCGGGTCGCTCGAGTCGTGCGGGATCGATGCCGACGCCGTCATCCGAGATCACGAGTTGGAAATCACTGCGGGTGGTTTTGAGGTGGATTTCCACCCGCGATGCGCGGGCATGGCGCAGGATATTGTGCAGGGCCTCCCGGAAAAAAAGAAACAAGTGACGGGTCGCCTCATCGGGGAGTTCTTCTTGCCAGGCGGCTTCATTGGCGACGAATTGCCATTCGAGCGTTTCGAGGAGAATGGAGCTGGTTTCGCGCAGGTGTTCGGCCGTGCCGATGCGATGGTCGCCCTGTGGCCTGAGCAACCAGACGATGTCACGCACGGCGCTGACGGTTTCGGCGGCGATTCTTTGGATGCGTTTCAGGTCGTCCGACGGATCTGCGCGGCCCTCGGCGAGGTCGGCAAACATTTGGATGCTTCCGAGGTTGCTGCCGACTTCATCGTGAAGATCACTGGCAATCCGTTCGCGCACCTTGAGCAATTCGCGGTTCGCGTGGCGGCGGTAGCGCAGCGGCAGGAAGATGATCAGAAAGGTGCCCACCAGACCTAACAGCCAGGAACCCGCCAAGCCGGCGCGCCTCCATCCATGCACCAGACCTGCCGCCTCCACCGTCAACGCGTGACGCCGGGTTTCCAGTTGCAGGCGTCGGTCGAGCTGAGTCAGCCATTCACGTGTTGGAACGAGGCGGCCGTCGGGCCCGAACCCGTCGCTCAGGGCCGAAGTACTCCAGAAGCGCCCGCCGGGAGCGATCAAGTTGAGCATTCCATCCGACGATCGCACGGGTTTTCTGAATGCGAGATTTTCGTTTCCGATGAGCACTTCCACCTCGCTCAGCGCGAAAAATGCGGGGTAGGATTCAAAGGCCTTCCAAAGATGGGTGGCTTCGATTTTGAGATAACGCGCGCGGCTCGCCGCAAATGGGAGCAGCACCGGATTGTGGCCGGGGTTGCTCAACTCACGCTCCGCCAGAACCGACCACTCGCCGCGCTCGCCAGATTCGCCGGTCGCGGAAGTGGAAATCACCAGTTTGCGCGGAAAACCAAAACCACTCGGCAAATCGGAGGTGGGCCTCTTGGCCGGTAACAACCGCACGGCATCGAACGAGACCGACGCAGCAAGGTCCACCGTCAACGCGGCGGGACTGTCTGCTTTGGTGCGGCCTTCGGAGATCCAGCCGATATTGCGGTGCGCGTCATCCGGAATTTCCGGCAGGCCGAGCGGCGTCTGGCCATCGATCAGATAGGCGGCATTCCAGTGCCAGGGAGCGGACATGGACACCCCGCCGAGGCCCTGCACCTGACCGTCCCGCGCGACATTTCGCTCGCCCTCAAAAACGAATGCCTCTGCCCAGGCATGCACAAAGGTCTCATCGCTCTCGGGATCTGGATGCAGCCGATCGGCGGAAATTCTCAAGCCAGCGGCTTCGACCGGCGGGGATACCTGATAGACAAATGGATGCCCCATGCGAACCGGGTGCGCGCGCACATTTTTTTCACGGGCGACACAAGCGACCCGTGCGCCCTTGGAATCGATTAACTCCACGGTGAAGGCATCCGGCAAACCATAATGCGGATCCAAGCCGCCCGCGTCGTAACGCCGCGCCGGCACGAGTGCCACCAAGTCCACCGGAATGCTTACAGGCCAGCGGATTTCAACCGCATTGCGGGCATTGTGTTCGGGCACCGCACGCGGGTGCACGCTGGCGAAACCGCCCGTGCCACCCTGATCGTCGATGGGCATCCGCGGTAAACAATCTAACTGTTGGGGCAATGCGTCCAAGGCTTTTTGAATCTCCTTCAGGCGAGCCGAAAAAGTTTGCGCGAGGCGTTCATCCCAACCGGTTTCGGCAGCCATCGCTGTCCCGGCCATCAAGCAGGCAAGGGTGAGACACCTGGGGAATTGAAACCGCAACGGCAGGACCATGACGCATGGGTTTACCTAATTTCTCGTCCCGCCGCCAACGCTATTGTGACTGGGTTGTGCATCTTCGCCAAATGGGAGTGGACGGCGTGCGGGATTCTTGTGAAGCTGTGATCTCTTCGAAGCACTGCAAACCACACACTTCTATCATGAAACCTCTTCTGACAAAGTTCGCCACGGCCGTCATGCTCGCCACCGGGATGTTCGCGCTCAGCCATTGCGGCAACGGTCCGGTTACCCGGATCAACGCCGCCAACGTCAATCCGCGCCAACTTGCGGCGGACTCGCGTGCGGCCCTCAACGATCTGTATTTCCGTAATCCGGCCGCCCGCACACTTGGCACCAGTGCCAAAGGCATCCTTGTTTTCCCCAGCATCACCAAAGGCGGATTCATCGTCGGCGGCCTGGGTGGCAATGGCGCGCTCATCCGCAATGACGGCACTATCCGCGATTTCTATCAGACTGCGGGACTGTCCTACGGAATCCAGGTCGGCATCCAGAGATATGGATACGCCTTATTCCTCATGGATGATTCCGCATTCAAGAACCTCAACCGCGCCGACGGTTGGGAAGTGGGCGGCAGCCCGAGCCTCGTCATCGTCGACGAAGGCATCGCGAGCTCTCTCACCAATGCCACACTGAACAAGAGCACCTATGCTTTCTTTTTCAACCCGCGCGGCCTGATGGGAGGTCTCGGCCTGCAAGGCTCCAAGATCACCCGCATTGACCCGCCACGCTGATTCTCATTCGAGGTCTAACAGCATGATGGCTGTGCCGGTCCTTACCTGGGCGGGTCTTGGATGTGTTGCAGAATGAAGTGGGCGGCTTCGAGGGCACCGGAGTTGCGGTTGTGGCGGGCAAGGGCGGATTTCATGGTGCGCCAGCGCGCGGCATCGTTGGCGAGAAGCGATTGGATTTCGCGTGTCAGTTGTTCGGGTGAGGCGGCCAGTCCGCCGCCCCCGATGGTTTCTAACAGGCTCAAGTTTCCTTCCTCCTGCCCGGGGACGAGGTGGTGGATGAACATGGGGCAGCGGGCGGCGATGGCTTCGTGCACGGTGGCACCACCGGCTTTTCCGACGACGAGGTGGTGGCGGTTGAGAAGTTGAGGGACTTTGCGTGTCCAACCGATCAAGCGGACGCGGTGGGGGTAAGCGGATTTGAGTTTTCGGGCACTTGCGATCAAGCGGCGGTGGTTGTGGCCGAGGACGAGGGTGAGGCGGACGGTGGGGGATGCGTCGAGCAGTGCGCGGCCGTGCTGCATGACCCACGAGCGTTGGGCGGTTGGGAAATAGAGGATGCGAAATGGATCACAGGTGTCTTCCGGGGGAATGGGTATCAGTTTGGAAAATCCGGGATGCACGGGAAACCCGGCGTCGATGATGCGTGGGGCGGGCAGTCCTTTGAGATGCATGGACTCGCGGGTGAGCGGGTCGGTGACGAGCCACCAGTCGGAGGGGGCCCGCAACCAGGCGGCGTTGATTTCGATCGAATCAGTGACCACCGTGAAGACAGGGAGCGGGCGATGGGATTGCGCAAAAATTTGTGCGAGAAAATAGGGGTAAATCGGATAGGTGCTGACGACGGCGACGGGTTGGAAATCATCTATCAGGGAGGCGAGCGCATTTTTGGGCAGGCGCATCAAGGGGCCTTTTTGGCGGCTGAAATCGCAGCGATCGGTCGAGCGGTAAATCCACGCCCAAACGCGGGGCAAGTGGGTGGTCGCGAAAAGATAGGCGCGACTGACGAGGTGGGTGAGTCGAGGCATGGCGAGCAAGCACGGGTCGCTGACGCGTGCGACTGCGCCGGCGGACTCGAGGGCGAGAGCGAGATTGCGGGCGGCGCTGTTGTGGCCTTCGCCGAAGTCGGCGGTGACGATGAGGATGCGCGGTGGGTCGGGCATGGTGGGGTTGCAGAGGAGATTTAGAGCGAGACAGGCATTGCGTCGATGGCGATTTGCGTCTTTTCTTTCCGGGGAGATGGCGCGCGAGAAGAAACCAGTGCAACTGCGAACGGTCGATGATCGGATCGCAAGGCCGGGTGCCATTCGTCTTGATAACCCTGAAACCGCAGGGAAAACCCGCGAGGGGCCACCGGTCCGGCTCGGGTTCCATCCTGGGAAGACCGATGTCAGCCAGCGATTGGAATTGCCAGCGAAGGATGAGGCCGAGTTGCGCACGCACCAGCCCGGAATTGATTCCCTCATCGAATCCGAGCCGGACATTCCAGAATTGCTAGAACAAAAATGGGGTGACGGGGAAGCGCACCGCAAGTCGATCCCGTGGGGATGGTTCGCGCTCATCACGATCATCGTGACCGGGGCGGTCGTGTGGTCGTCCAGCCGGGTCGGTAAGTCAGAAGTTTTGGCCAAACAAATCCGCACGCAAACGGAATCCACCTTGGTCAATGAAGCCATGGCAGAGCGCGAGGCCGCCGAACTCGTGGATCGGCTCGACAAGGCGGTGTGTGATTTTTTCGCGGCGACTTCAGTGGAGTCGCTCATTTCAAAGGTCCGTCATCCGACGCGGCTTGCCTCGCTCCTGCGCGAGTATTACGCGGATCAAGTGTTAGACTTGGGACGTTTGGTGGAGATCGAGTCGCTTCGGCCGCTCAGTGAAAACTTCTGGACGGCCTCGGTGGTCATGGGTGACCGCCAGACTCACTATCTGATACTTGAGGTTTTGGAATCCGGTGAGGCGCTCGTGGATTGGGAAGCCTGGGTTTGTTACCAACCGATCCTGTGGGATGATTTTGTGGCGCGGCGGCCGGCCCGGACGCCACTTGATTTTCGGGTTTATGCCGAGAGGGATCTATTTTTCAGTCATGAATTTGAGGATTCCACTCGGTGGGCGTCATTTCGATTGACAGCCAAGGGTAGCACGGAAGTGCTTTTTGGATATGCGCGAGTCGGCAGTGATGTCGAGCAGGAGCTGCAGAAATGGATTGATGAAAACGACGGCCGAAAGATCGCCCCGATTCTCCGGCTCGGCTTTCCGGAGGGCTATCGGTCGCCTCGCGGGGTCGTCATCGAAAAGCTGCTCAGTTCCCGCTGGGTTTACCCCGTGCTTCCCGATACCGGTCCATGATGACCGCGCTCACCCCACACGCATTCCTTCCTTGACCGCTACTCCGCCCAAGTCTCCCGCTGCTGTGCCCGCCGCTTTTTTGCCGGTGCTTGCCGGGGTTGTGATATTTCTAACCATTCAGTATGGGGTCGCCTTGTGGCAACTTGCCCGGCTGTCGGGCGGGATGATGAACAAATTCAGCGCCTTGGCGCGCGACAAATACCTTGGTTTTTTGGTCAGTCAAAATCTGTTAATGTTAGTGGCGTATGGGTTGCTTGCCATTGCGGCGGCGCTGCTTGTCCAGCCGGCGATTGCCATTTGGGCGGGTGTTTCCAAGCGGCGCGGGTTTTGGATGGTGGTGATTCGGGGGTTTGTGATGGCGCTGGTTTTGCACGGCTATTTCACGTTGCGGCTTGCACAAACCCGTCCGTATTTTTTGAATGATGCCGAATATGGTCAGTGGTATTACAAAGCGCTCGACTTGATCCCGGGCCCGGTCAAACCCGCCGGGTTTTTCGTCATGTTCGCCGTCTTGCCACTGGCTTGGCTGGCATTCTCGTTAGGTTGGCACATTCACCGCCGTGGTCGGCGCGCTTGGGTCGCGGCGGCCGCCATTGGTTTGGTCGTTCTATCAGGTTTGGGTTTCCAGCGGTTTTCGAGGTTGCCGGAGTCCGGTCCGGCTGGAGCCGACAAGCGGCCTAACATCCTGATCATCGGATCGGATTCATTGCGTGGTGATCGTCTCGGGTGTGCGGGATACCGGCCGTCCCGGGTTGACGGTCATGCGGCGGCCGGGGTTTCCCCGGCGATTGACGCGCTTGCCCTGCGGTCCACGCGTTTCGAGCGTTGTTACACCTCGATTGCGTCGACCATTGAATCCGGGGTGCAGTTGATGTCGTCGCAGTATCCTCAGAGTCACGGAATCCGCCAGATGTATCCAGACCGCGCCACCGTGGAAACGGCCGAAAAGCGGATTGTTCCCTTGGCCGGATTGTTGCGCGAGCGCGGTTATGAAACCGGGGTGATCGGTGACTGGTGTGCGGGATATTACGGGATTATACCGATGGGTTTTGAGCACATTTCGGCTTCGAGTTTTGATAATTTCAAGATTTACATGAGCCAGGCTGTGGTCATGGCGCATTTTGTGGTGCCCTTGTATTTTGATAATCCGTTAGGTTATCGGATTTTTCCGCAACTTCAGGCGTTTGCGCAGTTTGTGACGCCGAAGGTGGTGACGGACCGGGTCGAGCGGCACCTGGACTTGGCTGGGAAATCCAACGTTCCATTTTTCTGGCATGTGTTTTACTCCTGCAATCATCTTCCCTACCGGAGTCCGGAGCCCTATGTCAGTATGTTTGCCGATCCCGCCTATCAGGGGCGCAACCGGAGCGGGGTGGATTTTGATATTGACGCGTTTATCGGCGGCACGGATTTGGAGTCCAAGTGGAAGGCGCTTCCGCAGAAGGAAATCAGTCAGATTCGGGCCTTGTATGATGGATGCACGCGGGAGTTTGACGATTGTGTGGGACGCATCCTTGCGGCCCTTGAGCGCAATGGCTTGGCGGACAACACGATTGTCATCATCACCTCAGACCATGGGGATGATCTTTACGAACCCGGGGTGACATTGGGTCACGGGCTCACGTTCAATGGGGGCGGGCAGGCCAACCAGGTGCCGATGATCGTGTATGTGCCGGGTCAAGCGCCCAAGGTGATTTCGGAAACGGTG
>CAIYYV010000187.1 GCA_903930425.1 Akkermansiaceae bacterium
GGGCACCGGCTTTCATGGCACCGATGCACATCGGAGCGTGGAGGGTCCAGGGGGTGGCGATGAACACGGCATCGGGCTTTTCTTTTACCAACATTTTCTGCCAGGCGTTTTCCTCACCACTGTAAACTTTCGGCGTATGGCCCTTCTTCGTGACATCGGCGGCGGTGCGCTGCGCGCGGTCATCATGCAGATCGCAAACGGCAACAAAATTCACGCCCTTCAGCGTGGCTAACTGGCTGGCATGACCTGAACCCCGGGCCCCGACACCAATGATGGCCACTTTGATTTTATCAAGCTTCGGCGCGGCGAAGCCACCCATATATCGGGCACCTGCCGTGCGGGCGGGCAAGACGGCGGCGCGCGTCATGCAGGGCAGCGCGGCGGCGGCAGCACCGAAACCGGTGAGAGTGCGAAGAAATCGGCGGCGCGATGGAGTGTGATCGGAAGCAGTGGGATTCATGGAGTCAGGGTGTTAGGGTGTGTGTTAGATCAATGCGTTTCAGTTCAGATATTCGGGTTGTTTGACGCCTCGTGCGTTCGTGAGTAATTGGCCTTGAGATAGACGGTAGGTCAAGCGTGAACTATTTTGTGAATGATTTCGCCTCAACGACCACCCATTCCAGAATTCCACCGCCGAAGCCATTCGGAAGTTTGACCTGCAAACGGACCGCTTTGGTGGTCACTGGAGCAAAGGTAATAGGGTTGGTGCGGTCAATTTCGCAGCCGCCCGCAGACTGATCCTTGACCGGCTTCCACGTTGCTCCATCGAGCCATTGCACCTCACAGTTTTCCGGAACACTGCATCTACCACCACTCAGGCGATCGTCGAACCACATCACCTTGATGCCCTCAACCTTGGCCGGTCGCGTAAAATCATACTGCACCCATTCGCTCGTCCCTTGATGAGTCCACCAAGTCATGCGCGGAATGCTTGTCTCGCCGGAAAGCTCTGCTTCAATGCCGTCATTGAGCGCCTCCACCGTGTCGTCGGGATTGCAATATGAGGCGCTGATTTTGCTTTGGCTCGACAATGTGGGTTTGCGTTTCGGCTCGGGTTGAATGATCAGCGGAGCCCAGCCTTTCGCCTTGGTTCTATCGGCAGCCGCGTATGTCTTCCAAACCTTGCTTTGATAGAGCATCTGCATGAATACTCCACCGATCACTGGACGCGCGGTCATACCACATTTCCGCGCCGTATCAGTTTGATACCAGTCAGTCAACGGCCCACGGTCGGTCGTCTCGTTGATGAAAAGATACACCGGGTCAACGAGTGCTTCGAAGTCGGCGAGATCCTGGGTGAGTGTGGCGGTCCAAAGCGTCCAATCCAACTTGGTATACATTTGCCGGTTGTCGAGCGGCAGACCGTATTTGTTTTGGATTTTTTTGTAGTAATCGATTTCCTTGCGCACGACCGACGCGGGGAAGAGATTCAGGCCGAGCACTCGGTCCCATACCAGATTGTATTTCTGGCTCCAAGTGTTGGGCTTGTCATAGGCCAGACGCGAGTGGTCTCCATCGTTAGATTCAGTGATCCACTTCGCGGCAAATTCCTTGGCCAGATTCATCGACGCGTCAGCTGCTTTTTGGTCGCCGCGCAATGCGCACAATTTCGAGAATGCGCCTAGGCCGATGATCGCCTTGGCGCTGAGATTGACGTTGCGGGCGAGGTGGCCTGCAAAGTCATCCGTGCATAGCTGGTTTTCAGGGTCGAATCCTTTTGTTTTGAGGTACTCGGCCCAACGTTCCAGTTGCGGCCAATACAGCGATGCGAAATCAGCGTTGCCTTCCATCTGCGCAAGCGCTGCAAAAAGAATGAGCAGATTGCCGCTTTCCTCAACCGGCATCTGGTTCTCTTCCGTCCGCTCACCGCCGCCATACACCTGCCCGTTTGCAAGCGGATATGTGCCAAGGTCATGCGGGGCAAATGAAAACTTCCAACGCGTGGATGCCGCATAATTCATGAATGGGACCAAAAACGATTTCACCAGCGTGGGGCCAAATAACAAAAACTGCGGCGACATCGGATAGAGCACGTCTGATGTCGAGACACAGCCATTCGAGTGGTTTTCTTTTGGAAATTGCATCGGTTGGCCGTTTTTGTCGGCCACGAATTTTCCGGCAGCAAAA
>CAIYYV010000188.1 GCA_903930425.1 Akkermansiaceae bacterium
CGACGGTGTGGAACTCCGGTGTAGAACATGGCCGTTTTCTTCAAGGAGCTTCAAAAATGCACCATTCTTCCGTCTTTGGTGGGGCAGTTAAGCCGGTTTTTAAACCGCCCGAATCATCCGACAAAGGCGTCGTTGCCCACACGCGCCGATGTTCAGGGTGCCGATCCCCCTGAGGGTTTGTCCGCTGCCCAGCAGGAAGCTGCCTTTGGCCGTGAGATCCAGCACCGCGCCGCTCGACCCGACATCGCCCACGACGATCGTGGCGCTGTTCGCGATCGATCCCGATGAGCCGAGTGCCAGCGTGCCCCCTTTGAGGGTTGTGGTGCCGGTGTAGGAGTTAGAACCGGTGAGGAGCAGGGTGATCGTGCCATTTTTAATCAGTCCGCCACTACCGGAGATCACGCTTTCAATGGTCGTGTTTGCGGTGCCTTCCACCAGTAGGGATCCCCCACTGCTGAGATCCACCCCACCGGTCTTCACCGTCAACACAGTGCTGGGTGTCGTGTTGTCGTGCTCGACCTCCCCGCCGCCCGCAAGCACGGTCAAGCCACGCGTGTAGATATCATGTTCTTCCCCCAGGAAATACAATCCTCCCGATGTACTGGCGCTTCCGAGGGTCACTGATGTGGTGGCATTGCCGAGGTCTGTCGGGCTGGCCACATAGATCTTGCCTTCGCTCACGGTGGTCGTGCCAGTATACGTGTTGTCGTGGCTCAGGTTCAGGATGCCCGTGCCGGCTTTCGTGAGATTGCCGATGCCGATGATCTGACCGGAAATCGTCGTGTTCCCGGCCGCCTCTACCAAGAAGTTACCACCGAGGCTCACGGTTCCGGTTAGCGTGAGCGTCTGCCCCGCCGTGGTGGTCTCAAACTCGCCGCCGCCGGCCTGGATCGTCAGGTTGCGGCCGAAGTTGCCAGTATTGCCGGTGTAATAGAGCGCTCCCGTGGTCGGACTGCCGCTGGCACTGCCGAGCAACACCGCCGTGCTGCCCGATCCCAAACTCGTCTGACTGCCCGATAGATCGGGAATCAAAATTTTGCCTTCCAAAATCGTGGTAGTGCCACTGTAGGTGTTGTTCGCATGGGACAGCGTCAGGATGCCCGCGCCACTCTTGGTGAGACCACCCGCCCCTGCCAAAAGCGCGCTCACGCTCGTGGCACCCGCATTGTTCATCGTGAACCCAACGGTGCTGGTCAAAGTGCCCGTGCCTGTGATCGAGCCGCTGGTCAGAGTGACCGCGCCAACACTGTCGGAATAAGAACCCAGAGAAAGAATGCCGCCATTCACTGTGACGTCACCAGTGCTCAGGGCGTTGGCAATCCCATAGGCCAGCGTGCCGTTAGAAACCGTAGTGAGACCTGTGTAGGTGTTGGCACCACCGAGGATTTGCGTGCCGGTGCCGGTTTTCGTGAGGGTCATGCCAGCGGTGGTGCTGCCGAGAGCGCCGGTATAATTGACAGAGACGCCGCTGCCAGTGTTGAGCGTCAGCGCCGTGAAACTGCTGGCCAAAGTCCGATTGCCGGAACCGGTAAGACCGCCGAAAGTCGCGGTGGTGATGCCACTGGAAAAGGCAAGAGTGCCCGTGCCCGCGGTATCAAGCACGCTGTTTTGGAGGGCCAAGCTATTGCCGACCGTGAGCTTGCCGGCAGTGATCAGCGTGTTGCCCGTATAGGTGTTGATCTCGGAGAGAGTGAGGTAGGAAGTCGTGGAGTTTTGCGTCACCGCGATCTGTCCGCCACTACTGCCATCGCCGATCACGCCGCTAATTGTCACGCTGTTCAAGCCGTCATCGCATAAGCCCTGGTTGGTGATGGTCTTGGTTCCCGTAGAGTAGGCGGTGATATCGCCGCTGATAAGCAGGCTTCCAGTAGCTTCAGAATAATAACCGTATCTGGAATTGTTTGAAACATTTAAGCTGCTTTTTAACAGAAGAGGGGCCGAAATGGTGCTATTTGCAGCAGTAACCGTATCAGAACCTTCCTTTTTCTTTTCTATCGTGGCACTGAGAGTATCATTATCAAGAATCAACGAAGCCCCGCCACTGGCAGCCAGTGTGAACATGCAATAATTTGTACTCGAATAATTTGAATCACCCATACTGAGTGAGCCCACCGTTGCGGAAGTCGTATCGATGGTGACAGTTCTGTTTGCTGTGATGTTAGAGGTTAACGACACGATGGAGCCTATCCCGCCAGGAATAGCAGCGGGCGTCCACTTGGTAGTGTCGCTCCAGTTACCACTCAGGTCGCTTTTCCACGTGCCATTCGCCGCGCCGGACTGCTCCGCGCTGAATGCGATGACACCCATCGCGAGCGCGGCGGATTTGAGGTGGAAGCGGGTGAGGAAGAGCAAGTGGATGGCATTCATAAGGAGGCGATGGGTGGAGTGGTGGGATGAGAACAACAGGCAACCCCGTGGGATCGGGTCTGACTGTTAGATGTTAGATAAGTGAATCAATGAGGGGTTTTGGATGAAAAAGGATGGGGAGCCGTGCACATGCGCGCGGCGGGAGTGCTTAAGGCGCGTCGGCGGCGGAGCAGGGCGAGTGCGCCGAGGGCGGCTAACGCTGCGGATCCGGGTTCGGGGACGGCGGTGATATTGACGAAGCTGTTATCGAGTCCGGGGAGGTAATCGCCGGAGAAATTATCGCCGCCTTCGAGGGAATTGTAATGGATTTGCCAGATGTTGTTCGCGGTGGAGAACTGCGAATCATCGGCGAGGGTGGAGCCCTCAAAGGTGAAGGTTCCTTGGTTCCACGAGCCGCTGTAATTGATGAGCGAAAACGTGGTGCCGATTGCAAATGCGGTGCCATCGCCGGGCGCAAGATCGGCCACGGTCAGCATGACATCGCCCGACAAGCTCAAGCCGGCGCCGCTGGCCTTCATGAGGTCGGCCGCGACATTCACCGCCGCGCTGGAATCAAACTCGTAGGCGAAGATGGCGCCGGAGTTCAGAGTCAGCGTGCCTGCGGAGAAGGTTTCGATCGAGGCACCGGGGGAAAGCGTGCCGCTCACCGTGAGTGCGCCGGCGACGCTGCCGGAGCCGCCCAAAGTGGCACCTGTTTGCACAGTGACCGCACCGGAGCCATTGTTCGCCCCGTTGATGAAGAGAGTGCCGGCTTTCACGGTGGTGGTTCCGCTGTAGGTGTTCGTGCCGGAGAGGGCCTGGGTGCCCGAGCCGTCCTTGACGAGATTCATGTTAGACGCCCCATTGCCAATCGCCCCGGAATAGGAATGACTGGCATCGGCCACGGGCTTGAGGGTGAGTTCCGTCACGGTGTTGTAACCGCTGGTGATGACGGACGCCAGGTTACGGCTGCCGGAGATCCCCCCGAGGACGGGAGCTGTGACGCCACTCAAGGTGATAACGCCGGTGGTGCCCTCGGTGTGGAGGGCGCTGTTCTGGAGGGCCTGCACATGACCGACCGTGAGGGTGCCGGAAGCCACAGTGGTGTCACCGGTATACGTGTTCACGCCGCTGAGGGTGAGCGCCGAGGTCGTGGAATTCTGCGTCACCGCGACTTGGCCCGCGCCATCGCCGATCACACTGCTCACGGCCACGCCGCCCACGCCTGTGCCCTTATTGGTGATCGTCTTGGTGCCTGCGGTGTTGGCGGTCATCCCACCGGAGGTGAAGTTCAAACTGCCAGCGCTGCCAGCCTGCATCAGACGGGAATTATTAGTGATATCTAAGCTGCTCGTTAACAAAAGCGGAGCGGAAATCGTGCTGTTGACGACGTTGTTGCCAGAGTTGCTGTATTCAACGGGTCTTTGAATCGTGGCGTTGGAAACCCCGTTGTCGAGAATCAGCGATAAGCCGGTGCCAGCCGCCAGCGTGTAGCTATTCCACCCGCCGCCGATGGTGTAATCACTATCACGAATGCTGAGCACGCCGACCGTTCTGTTGGCCGTGCTGATGGTGATGGTTTTGGCAGTGCTAATATCATACGTCAACGAGGCCGTGGCCCCCGGGGCATGGGGATGTTCAATTTTCCGTTAATCTGATAGAAGCCCGAAGGGCTGGCTAACGGGATGAGTGATAGCGGTTGAGGCGGCGGTTGGGAAGGAATTTCTTCACGGCGGGCGCGGTTTTCCGCACTGCGCGCGCCGCACGCC
>CAIYYV010000189.1 GCA_903930425.1 Akkermansiaceae bacterium
GAGTATCTCCGCGTCGCCCGTCAACAATTGCTTGCCAGAATCGGCGTGCTCGAAAGTGAAATCCAGAGCGCCACGATCGTCTTCAATAACATGCTCACCCAGATCAAGGAAACCAGCGTCAATCAAGAGGCGGCGGATTCCAGCGCAGAAGTCAGCAACCTCGCCCGTTTGCCAGGCCTTCCCTCTGCCCCGGTCCCCGCCATCATCCTCGCGATGGGTGCCATGGGTGGCCTTGCCGGCGGACTCTTCTTCGCCTTCCTCATCATCCATTTCGATAATAAATTCCACACGGTCTCACAGGTCGTCAGCGAAACCGGAATCAACGTCCTCGCCGCCATCAGCGAAATCAAACTCCATCACCTCGAGGTCGCCGAACGTCAACACGAAGAAAATAATCCCAACGATCAGGAAGATTTCCATAAAAATTGGGACAGGCGTCTCGTCTTCCGCCGCGGTGCTTCCACCACCAGCTATGCCGAAATGTATCGGGTCCTCCGCGCGTCCATCTCTCTGCTCGGCGATGAGTCGACACGCAAAATCACTCTCTTTACTAGCTCCCTCCCCGGTGAAGGCAAAACCCTCACCTCCACCAACTTCGCCCTCGCCGCTGCCGGCCAAGGCCGCAAAACCCTTCTCATCGACATGGATTTGCGGAAACCTGCCGTCCACAAACTCTTCGGCCTTCCGAGGATACAAAAACAGGGTGGCATCACTGAGTGCCTCGCCAACCTCGCCACCTTCGAACAAGTCATCTGCCACGAAAGCGGCCACCCCAATCTCCACCTCATCCTCTCCGGCGCCCAAGCTCCCAACCCCGGCGAATTGCTCGAAAATGCCCGCCTTCACGCGGTGCTCGAGCAGGCTTGTCGCGAATATGATCTCGTCGTCCTCGATACCGCCCCCATCCTTGCAGTCCCCGATACCCGCATCCTCGCGCCTCTCGCTCATAACCTCTGCCTCGTCGCTCAGGCGGAGTATGTCCCCAAGGGAGCCATCTTCCGCACCCTCACCATTCTCGAAGAAGACGGCACTCCGCTCAGCGGGATCGTCTTCAATAATTTCAAGGAATCGCGCCGCCTCATGGGCGAAAACTACTCCTACGGCTACTACAAGCCATCCCGTTCCGGCAACTCCTATCGCTATGGATATGGTGCCTATGGCGTCTACGGCAGTGAGGAAACATCCAAGAACAAGAAGAAATAGCGCGATCTGTTCCTCACCCGCGTGACCCAGCTCAAACACGGCTGCGAATCCAGGCCGTGTGTGGCCGAAACCATGACACCGGTTTTATGCCGGACTCCAACTCGTTTTTTTTGTCCTCCAACTCCCAACAAAACCTTGATGTTTCATTGCGTCTGCCTTATTATCAATTTTGTCAGATTGATCGCTTGGAGAAACAAGCACTCGCCCTCTTTTGCTTTGGTTTTCTCCTGATCCGGGGATGCGACCAGCGGCGGCAGCGTTGAAAGCTGCGTCCTTTCATCGAGAGGCGGCCCCTCGTAGCTGCCTCTTTGAGGTGGCGCGCTCTCGATGA
>CAIYYV010000190.1 GCA_903930425.1 Akkermansiaceae bacterium
ACCAGCCCGTCCGAGCGCGAGAGAGCATTGCGAGCTTGCAAGAGAGACAGGATTCTCCTATCGAATGTCCATCAGCCAGCACGCAGAGATTCTAACGATTTAACGGAAATAAAAATTTCCCCAATCTACTTCGTCACGTCGGGTGAGAGGAGCAGGAATTTGCAACCGTGTGGCGGGAGCTCGGTGGCGCGGTGGGTGATGTGGGGATCGGGGGCATAAATCTGAATTGTGGGTTTGGTTTTTTGATGGGATCAGGGCATGGAAGAACAACGCACGGAAATCTTAACCGTGCACCGCGCTTGTTGGATTACCTGCCGACAGGTGAAATTTTCAAAGTGATTGAATGAATCCACGATATATTTGTTAGTTGTTAGTTCGATCCGGTCATCACAAAGTGTCACTGATGGCAGGAGGATATTTTTCCGGCGGCGGAATGTTGTCGCCCACCTCCATGATGGCTCGCTCCTGTTGTTGTTGGAGTTCGCTCAGAATCCCGGCATCGGCATGTTGCAGCCATCCGTCGCGAACTTCATCGTTCTGCTGAAGAATGACGCCCTCCATCGCACACGCGGCCTCCTCGCGGACATCTTCGTCCTCCAACCCGGACAACCACCCCAATGCGCCCGGCGCATCCCGCTGCATCCATAACCCCGCAATGATTTTCATGCCCGCCTCACGCACCGGCCCCGGCGGAAATAATACCGCCCAGGCCGCGGCATCCGCCGGCGAGCGCGCTGCCCATCGATGCATGACCTGCACCACCGCCACATCAAAATCGCGGCCAACAATGCCGGATTCTGATAGAATCCCGGCGGCGCGCTGTGGATCGCTCTCGGCCAGCACCAGGGCGATCTGCCCGCGTGCGGCGGCAATTTCCGGGTCGGATTCGAGGGTGGCCGCCCAAGCGAGGGCTGCATTGAGGTCCTGCTCCGCAAGGCGCATGGCGTAGTGCTGGAGCAGGCGGATTTTCTCCGGGCTGCCGGTTGGCAGGTGTTGGAACGCATCACAGGCGAGGCCGGGATCGATTTCGAGAGCATTCCATGCGACATCGGCGAGCGCCTTCTCGCGGGCTGCGGTGGATGCGATCCCGAGCGCGGTGTTCAAGATCACCCGCAGAGCGGCGGCCGAGCCCGGAGTCTCTCCGTGCGGCGCATGGCTGCGGCGGGCGGTCCGCGCCGCAGCCATGGCATCACCCTTGTGGGTATCCGCCGAGCCCGGCTTGTCGCAACCCACCAACCACAAGCCGGACGTCACAAATGTTAGAACGATGCGCTTCACGGGATCACACTGACATTGCTGAATTGCGAGGTGTTGAGGGTGGTGTTGCTGCCGCTGCCCACGGCCAGGCCGATGTAGCAGGCGGAGGCGAACGTGGTGCCCGTGGTGCTGCCCACCGATGTCCAGGAGGTGCCGTTGGTACTCTTGTAGGCGGTGATGGTGGTGCCGCTGCGGACTACCCGGACCCAGGTGTTTGGCACGGTGCCGGTGCTGCTGTTGCTACTGGTGGTGGCACCGCCGGTGGTGGTGCGGCGGTCCCAGCGGTAGGCGTTGGTGCCGGTCATGCCGATGAAGATCTGCTTCGAGTTGGCGGCCAGCGTGTCGCGGATCATCACGCCGACGCGCGACGCGGTGCCGGTGTTTTGCAGGACGCTGATCTTGGCTTTGATTTCGCCGTCACCGGTGAGTGTCTGATAGGTGTAGCGCAGCTTGTCACTGGTCGAGCCAACGATCCCCGAGCCGGCCTGGGTGAAGGTGCCCGCGTTGTAGGACGTGGACCCCGCGAGCATGCCGGTGCCGATATCGGCCGTCACCCAGGGCAAGGGCAGGCTGATCGTGATCGAGACCGTCGCCGTGGCCGAGTCGATCGTGCCGTCGTTCACTTTGAAGGTGAAACTGTCCGCTCCACTGTAGCCGGTCGTGGGAGTAAACGTCACGTTCGGCGCGGTGCCGCTGAGCGTGCCATGCCCCGGTTGGGTGACCACCGTGTAAGTCAGCGTGCTGCCCTCGACGTCGGTGCCTACCAAGGTGATCGCCATGGCCGTGTTTTGCGCGGTGATCACACTCTGGGCGGTGGCCACCGGCGCGTCGTTGGCCGCCGTCACCGTGAGCGCGACCGTCGCGCTCGCCGAATCCACCGTGCCGTCGTTCACCTTGAAGGTGAAACTATCCGCACCGTAGTAATTGGCCACAGGCGTGTAGGTGATGTCAGGTGCGGTGCCGCTGAGCGTGCCATGCCCCGGCTGGGTAACGACCGTGTAGGACAGGGTGCTGCCTTCGACGTCGGTGCCGGCCAGGGTGATCGCCTTGGCGGTGTCTTCCGCGGTGGTCACACTCTGGGCGGTGGCCACCGGCGCGTCGTTGACCGCCGTCACCGTGATGGAGACCGTCGCGCTCGCTGAATCCACCGTGCCGTCGTTCACCTTGAAGGTGAAACTATCCGCACCGTAGTAATTTGCCGTGGGCGTGTAGGTGATGTTCGGTGTGGTGCCGCTGAGCGTGCCATGCTCCGGCTGGGTAACGACCGTGTACGTCAGGGTGCTGCCTTCGACGTCGGCGCCGGCCAGGGTGATCGCCTTGGCGGTGTCTTCC
>CAIYYV010000191.1 GCA_903930425.1 Akkermansiaceae bacterium
AAATGAAACTCATCGCCGGCCTCACCGCCGCGGAAACCGAACACCTCGTCATCGACGTCACCGCCATCGTAGTCAAAGGCCGCCGCACCGAACGCTTCACCAAGGACGGCTGGGAACTCGCCGAACAACACCCCGTCAAGGGCAAACAACTCCTGCGCTTCGCGCGCGAGGCCCTCTATCCGGTGCCGCCCATCCTCGAGGACCTGGGCCTCTCCTTCGACGAAAAACTCCTCTCCTTCAAATCCCGACTCACCAAACAGTTCCCCGAAAAATTCGCCGAATGGGTCAAAGCCATGCCCAAGGATATCGAACTCGATATCGACTTGCGCCTCAAATCCATCCTCGACGACCCGGTCACCGCCTCGGTCCGCTTCGAGGTCGTCGGCCAGGACATCGACTGGTTCGACCTGCGCATCGTCATCGACGTCCAAGGCATCAACCTTTCCAAAGCCCAGATCCGACAACTCGTCGCCGCCCGCGGCGGCTACGTCCGCATGGAAGACGGCTCGTGGATGCGCCTGGAAATCAAACTCGATGCCGACCAACGCGAAGCCGTCACCCGGCTCGGACTGGATCCCTTCGATCTATCAGGCGAAACCCACCGCATGCACGCCCTGCAACTCGCCGACCCCAAAGCCGCCGAGGTATTCGACCCCAAAGCCTGGGAACGCATCAAAAACCGCGCCGGCGATATCCAACTCGAAGTCAACCCAGACGTCCCCGCCAACCTCAACGCCACCCTGCGACCCTATCAGGTCGACGGCTTCAAGTTCCTCGCCTACCTCGCTGTCAATAACTTCGGCGGCATCCTCGCCGACGACATGGGCCTCGGCAAAACCATCCAAGCCCTCACCTACCTGCTCTGGCTCTTTGACGAACACCAAAAAACCGGCCAACCCAAAAAACCGGCCCTCGTCGTCTGCCCGAAATCCGTCCTCGATGTCTGGGCCAGCGAAGCTCAAAAATTCACCCCGCATTTCAATCTCAAAATCCTCAAAAACCGCGGCGATATCGATATCGATTACATCCAAAACCATGTCGATATCCTCGTCCTCAACTACGCCCAACTCCGCGTCTGCGGCGAGGAACTCAACGGCGTCAAGTGGCTCACCACCATCCTCGACGAAGGCCAGCAAATCAAAAATCCCGACTCCAAAGCCGCCAAATGCGCCCGCGAACTCGATAGCCAAAACCGCCTCGTCCTCACCGGCACCCCCATTGAAAATCGCCTGCTAGATATGTGGTCGCTCATGGCCTTCGCCATGCCCGGCGTGCTCGGATCCCGCGCGTATTTCAAAAAACGCTTCGACAAACGCAAAGACCCGCTCAGCCAAAGCCGACTCGCCTCGCGCCTCCGGCCGTTCCTCATCCGCCGCACCAAACTTCAGGTCGCCCAAGACCTCCCGCCCCGAACCGAAGAGGAAGTCTATTCCAAAATGGAGGGCGTCCAACTCGACCTCTATAAGGCCGAACTCAAACGTATCCAAAAAGCCCTGTTAGGCCTCGATTCGGACGAGGAAGTGAAGAAAAACTCGTTCGCCATCCTTCAGGGTCTCATGCGCCTGCGCCAAATCTGCTGCCATCCCGGACTCATCGATCCCAAATACCTCAAGGACGAGTCCGCCAAAATGGAATCCCTTTTCTATCTGTTAGACCAGCTCCACGAGGAAGGCCACAAGGTGCTGGTGTTCTCGCAGTTCGTCACCATGCTCGATCTGATCAAGGCGCGTCTGGAACTGGAAAATCGCCCGTATAACTACCTGACCGGGCAGACGAAGGACCGTAAGGGGGAGATCGAACGCTTCCAAACCACCAAGGCCGCGTCGGTCTTCATGCTTTCACTCAAGGCCGGCGGATCGGGCCTGAACCTGACCTCGGCCTCCTATGTCATCCTCTATGACCCCTGGTGGAACCCGGCGGTGGAAAACCAGGCGATCGACCGGACGCACCGGATCGGCCAGAAAAACAAGGTCATCGCGTATCGCTTGCTCACCCGCGACACCGTTGAGGAAAAAATCCGGATTCTCCAACATCAAAAAACCCAGTTGGTCACGAACGTGCTGGGTGATGAAGGATTCGCCTCGAACCTCGGCATGGAAGACCTGCAGTTCATCCTCACGCACCATATCGACGAGGACGAAACACCATTCTAACTCTTTTTCAGGTTGACTCGATAAGTCCGTCTCTCAAGCCTCCCCCCGATGATTTTTGTCCAGAAATCCTTGCGATCCCTGAGGGCGCTCACCATCGGAACGGCCTTCACCCTCGCCTCCTGCACAGGCCCGGAAATCCCGCCGCCTCCAAGCGCGCCCGTGGCGGCAACCAAGGTCACGCCCGCCACGGCGTTGGCCCCCGTCAAACCTGTTAGGCTGTCGGTGCCGGCGGAGGTTTCCGTCATTTCCCTCAGCGATTTTTTCACCCTGGAGCAATCGGGCAAAGCCTTGATCTATGACGCCCGTGCGGCATTTTTCTATCACCTCGGCCACATTCCCGGTGCCATCAATCTGTCAAAAAACCATTGCGACGCGTCCATCACCGCCCGCGCACCCGAAATCACCGCCGCCATTGCCGCAGGCAAAACCGTCGTCGTCTATTGCAGCAACACCCGCTGCCCGGACGCCCGCGCCGTCGCAGCCCACCTCGCCAACGCCGGCTACCCCACGAAAATTTTCCCCGGCGGCTGGGAGGAATGGCGGACCGCCGATCTCACAGGCCAATGAGGTCAGGCTTCCATCGGCTCGCCGCGTGCGTGCTGGCCACGGCGCTGTTCGGTTCCTGCACCCTTCGCCTGCCGGTCCAAACCACGCTGCCCCACCACGAAAATGCCCGCCTGCACCCGCGGAAAATCACGCCACCGCAGGATCCGGACGTCCTCGTCTGGTTGATCGCCGACACCTACCACACGGGCATGGTGTTCCCCTATGATTGGTTGTTAGAATCGGGCTTCATTCCCCCCGCAGGCTTCGGCAATCCGAAGTTTGTCACGATGAGCTGGGGGAACCGCAACGCCTACTCCAACGAAGGCATCAACACCCCGTGGAAAATGTTCCGCGTGCTTTTCACGCCCACTCCCGCAGTGATGGAAGTCATCCCCATCGATTGGAATGTCGCCGAAGTCTGCACGCACCAGCGGATTTGGAGAAAACTCGTCGCACGCACTCGCGGGCCGGCACTCGCCGCCTTCCTCAATGCCTGCAGCGCCACCGGACCGGATGGCCGCCCCAAAGTGCTTTGCGAGTCGAGTTGGGGCCACGGAATCCAGTTAGAATCACGCCATCCATTTTTTGTCCCGCGGGTATGCAATGTCTGGACCCTCCAAACCCTTGAATGCCTCGGCGGCCGCTTCCACCCGTGGCTCGCCCTCACCGCCAACGGCCTGATCCGCCAAGCCGAAAAGCCGCCGAATGATTTCGAAAGCATCTGGACCGGTGACTGCAAGATCCCCTAATCTCCGATCCATAACCTTCCCTCGCGCCGCCGGAGCTGGCTCCCGCCGGGAAGATTCACCACAGACGCCTTCGCCGTGTCCAATAAGCCCACGGCCCGATCTAACAAGGCCCGGTCAATCGACGGAACCGCGTGAGCCATCAAAAATTGGCGCAATGCCGCGCGCTGCAGGTGCGGCGACAATTTCCGCATCGCAGGCAGGTGCAAGCGTCCCTGGGGGTCGAACAAGCGCGCCTGATCCAAGGCTTCCTTTTCCTCGTCATCCCGCTCGGCCGCATCCGCGGCCCCCCGCGCAAACGCCGCCACCGAGTCCCTCCCGGAAATTTCATCTAACAATGGAAACACCTCGTTCCGCAAGCGATTGCGCACGGCCAACGGTTCCCGATTGCTGGCATCCTCCCGCCAGCGGTGGCCGCGCTCCGTCAACCAAGCGACCAAATCGGCATGGCGCACCCCGAGCAGCGGTCTAACAAAAAGCAAGTCCTCCCCGGATTCCGTCCTGATCGTCTGTTCCTCCCGCATGCCTTTGAAACCGTGCGAACCCCGCAAGACATTCCACAACACCGTCTCTGCCTGATCGTCCGCATGGTGCCCTAACAAAATTTGACGGCATCGATGCTTGATCGCGCAGGCGGCGAAAAAATCGTGCCTAGCATGCCTCGCGGCGGTCTCCATCGATTCCCCGCGTTCTCTCATCCGTGCCTTCACATCAGTGCGCCCGATCTCACAGGCCAAGCCCAGCGTCTCTGCCAGACGCCCGACAAAGCGCGCGTCCTCCGTCGATGCCCGCCCTCTCAGACGATGATCCAAATGGCAGACCACCACCTTCTTGAATCCTCCTTCCGCCAGCAAATGCAATAAGGCGACCGAGTCAGCACCACCGGAAATCCCGACCAAGCAACGCGCCTCGCGCGACGCTTGTCCGAACCAAGGAATCTGCCCTTCAAGAACCACCGCCAAACCCTGCCCGAAACCTGCCTGCCCCGCAACTTCCATCCCGAAAACCTTGCTAAATCAACGATTCAAAGAACTTTAGACATCTAAAAAATAAATGAAAATGAATCGAAAAAACCGTTGACACCCGATCGATGGATTCAGTAATTTTTCGGTGTTATGAAACCAATCCTATTGATGTCATTTGTTGTGGCGCTTCCGGCGTTCGCAGGAACTTCTGCGAAGCAAGTTATCGCCCCTCCCTCCAACCCCTGCCTCATGAGCTGGTTCGCCGGTGCTTCCGTCGGTTACCTGACCGAGCTCGAAGAACCGATGTATAACCTCCATGTCGGCGTCACCAACTCCTGCTGGATGCTCGGCGGCTGGAACGTCGGCCTCTTCGCCGAAGTGGGTTACACCCAAAAGGACGAAAGCTATACCGGACGGCCGGATTTCCAAAATGGCCCGGGACCAACCAGCAGCAGTTTTGATGTCGATGCAATGGGCAAGGCGCTGCAATGGGCGGCCGACGAATACACCCCATCCATCACCTCCATTGCCACTGCAAGCTACGACCTCGATATCATCCCGATCACCCTCAACGTCAAGTTTGAGCGGGCTCTCAGCGGCAACCTGAACGCCTACATCGGTGGCGGTATCGGCGCAGCCCTCGTCGATCTTGATATCAGTACCAACACACAGTTTGGTTCTGCGAGTGATAGCGATTGGGTGTTTGTCGGCCAAGTCTTCGGCGGCTTGAGCTACAATGTGACCCCCGCCTTTGAAGTGTATGGTGGCGTCCGTTGGATTTACATGTCCGATGCCGACCTCAGCGGTTTCAACAACAGCGCGACTCTTGAGCTCGGCAGTGACTGCCTCATCGAACTCGGCGCCCGTTACAAATTCTAACCCTAACAACTGACGTTTCAAATTCCTAGGCCGCCCGGATCACTCCGGGCGGCCTTTTTTATGTGAAATTAACCGCTTGACAGCCGGGGTGAGGTCCTTAGTTTTGGCCCGTTATGAAACCAATCCTATTGATGTCATTTGTTGTGGCGCTTCCGGCGTTCGCAGGAACTTCTGCGAAGCAAGTTATCGCCCCTCCCTCCAACCCCTGC
>CAIYYV010000192.1 GCA_903930425.1 Akkermansiaceae bacterium
GATAAAGCGCGCAAAGAAAGGAAGTGTCCGGGTAACTTGTCATCCCTCCTCACCCTCCAGTTCATCGGCGCGCATCGCTGCCACCTCCTTCAGGGAGAAAGTCCTTTCACCCCAAGTCTCACGCAGGATCCGCCGATGTTCCTCCTCGGCCGAAACGTTGAGTCGCGAAGGCTGCGGAGATGGCCGCTGAGCGATTAAGGCACAAGAACCTCGAGATCACGGAACCACTGGCGCAGGTAACCACGATCAATTGCGGCGAGGCGGTTCGCTTGGATTTGGGCGTGGGCGGCGATGAGAAAGTCCGGAACCAGATACTGGCGCGGACCTCCGATCTGGCGGTAGCGTTTGAAGGTGTGCCCGGCGAGATGGGCTGCTTCTGGCGAGATGGGGGAATAGCAGATCGACAGGCGGGCCAGAAAATCAACTAGCTCCTGCGCGCCAGCGGCAGAAGGCGCCAATTCCGCGAAGGCTACAGGACTGATGATGAGCGGGCCCTCATGGGCAGCGCAAATGAGGGCCTCCAGCCAGTGTTCGTGGCCGACTTCTTGCTTGATGATGGCCCACAGCACCGAAGAATCCACTGCTGTAATCATGGCTGTGAGAGAAGGGTTTCCGCCGGCCCGCCCCGCAAATCATCCACGATGGCCGCCGCACTTTGCTCGGCCCATGGATGCCCACTCAGTACGGTGGCGGCGGAGTCCTGCCAAGCCGCCACGGTGGCTGCCCAGTCCGTGCGATCGACCACTCGCCGCGCAGTTAGAACCGGCGCGGTTTCATCGAACTCGAGCCGGTCGCCCGCTTTGAGATTGAGCCGCTTGCGCAGCGGCAATGGAATCGTGATCTGACCTTTGCTGGTAAGGGTGGCAATCATGCAGATCCGGTAATGCCAAAAAGTAAGACTGTCAAGTCGGATTCCGCTATTTTAGAATAACGTAGCCATCAGCCTTGCGGGTACACCTTATGAGATGCGATCGGATTCTACACAAGGTTCGGCTTTCGACGGGTGACCGCTGCCAGCCTGCGCATGTTCCTCCCCAGTGCTTTCTTGGAGACCGGCGCGGCGATCCCGAGAGTCGAATGAGACTACCCGCCTAAATCCAACAAATCCCTGAGGGCGGCTTTGAGTTCAGTAGGCACCGTAGAGATGCCGTGGCAAACACCAGCGTTACTGTCGATCAAGCATGCAAGCATCGAATATCTAACACATCACAAAGATTTTTCCGCGTATTCGCAGCAAAACTGCCCTAAAGCATGGAGCACAGACTACAAAGAAGATCATTAGCAACAAATCTAACAAACGTCACCATGCGAGGATTGGCCCCACTGACGCCGCCCGTAACAGCCAAGTTGTCGGGGGGCTAGTGCGATGGGCCGATCACCCGAACGGATTGAGCACCGGTACGCCGCACGGGATGAAGTCGGCCACGTTGCGGGTGGCGACCGTGAGCCCATGGGTGAGCGCGGTGGCGGCGATCAGGCTGTCACTGACGGCCAGCGGTGCTTTGGCAGTTATGCGGCCCCAGCAGTCGGCCACGTCATCGGTGAACGGCAGCACGTGATCGCCGAAATTCTGCCGGAGGGTGTCAAGCCAACGTTCGATCATGGCCGCTTGGAGCGGATCTTTGGGCCTGAGGCGCTCGATGCCCTTGCGGATCTCGCCAAGGGAAATGACGCTCACAAAATGCCGTTGGCCGAGGGTACTTCCCGCCCACTGCCGGACCTTGGCATCGGCCTTTACGCCTTTGCGCAGTTCGGACAAAACATTGGTGTCGAGAAGAAAGGCCATTACCCTGAATAGGAAGATGATTCACCGCAAAAGAACGCAAGGAACACAAAGATAAGGATTTATGGAGATACCTCGATTCACCTCCAGGGTGAGATTTATCACGACTTGAAACCTTCGCAGGTCTTTCTGTTGCGGTCTCTGCGTTCTTTTGCGGTGAATTTCATTTTCCCTTCTAGGATTACCATGAGAGATCGCGGGCCGCGTCGGTGCCGCGGGGACGCTCGATGTCCAATTCGACGTCACTGCCATCCCCGGGGTCCGCGAGCAGAAATTCGATGAGCGTCGGGCGCAGGGCATCCGGCCGCAACAGGGACTCACGCAGGATCCGCCGATGTTCCTCCTCGGCCGAAACGCCGTGCAAAGCGGCTCTGCGGCGCAGGTTGGTGACGACGAACTCATCCACGTTTCTGACGAGAAGCTGGGGCATGCGCCAACGTGCTAGCTGTGATAGCGAATGTCAATTGAATTGGTTCACATCGCGCCTTGCCCCAAAAAACAAACGGAGTCTCCTTTAGAAATCCGAATCTCTGCGTTCTCCTTGCCATCCGCGTTTGGCAATTATTGGCCGCTGCGTGACAGTTGATGGAAGCGAAACGTTGAGTCGCGAAGGCTGCGGAGATGGCCGCTGAGCAGCAGTTGATGTGATTGTGTGTTAGTTACCTGATACGTGCTCCGCACATGGGCCAAGGGCGACCGGAGGCCACCTCTCCTTGAGGGCGGTGGCCGCCACCGCCCGGGAGGCTGGGGCGGGCTTGACGTAACTCTGACCGTCTCAAGAATCTGCCACCGCATGGCCAGTGCGTTAGAGCGCATGCGTGGCAAGCGCCAGCGTGACCCCGCCTTGGCTCAATCCGGCGGGTGAAGAATATCCAGCCTCCCACCAAGTCATGCGCGCAAACCGCCCGAACAAGCGACAGAGTGATAGACATGAACAATCCGTAAGCCGTTTCATCCGGCAGGGGGCGCAGACAACTAAGAAGTGCGGAAGTGCTTTCAACACCTCTAACAATTGTGACCATGCGAGGACCGGTTCCTATCGATGTGTGTCCAAGGATTCGGTAGGCATGGACCTTTTTCCGAAAGGTCCGTGTCAATGGCTCGATAATGGCTTGCCATCAACCTTGGACGCTTCGCAGTCCTGGACCTGCAATCGATTGCAGATGACACCGCCCTAAACCCTCTGTCGTCCTTGCTTGACGCCGAAGCCCTGCCCTCGGAATCAGCGATTCTCCCCAACCGTCCGGCCACCACGCAGGGCCTGCTTGTCAAGATTTGCACACTGGTACCTTTTCCCACGGCCAAATAGACTTTGAGTGCCGACATGCCGAGGCCGATCACGGGCAACCTCCTTGCCGGTGTCCTGCGATGCTGACGAGCAGTTGCACCACCAACGCCACATGGCTTGGTTCGCGGAGCAGGATCCGCCCGCCGCATTCCAACTCGATCACCAGCGGGCGTGTGGCAACCGCCGGCATCTCCACTTCCATGAACCGCGTGTGTGCGGCCCGTCCGTTAGGCCCCCGTCTCAGGGGTGATTTTTGATAAGACATGGCCCGAGCCTAGCAGATCGCGCAGCCCTGGATACGGGGTCAATTTTAGGACGCTTACCATAGATCGGCAAACTATGACGCCTATGATATAGGGCCGCCAGAATCGTCATACGGTGCTACAGACCCCGCTTACGGATTTGAGGATGATGTCGTGCGTTTCAGTCATAGCGCCTCAGACTATGACCGCTATGCACCAGCCCGCCACAAATACTAGACGGTGCTATGAAC
>CAIYYV010000193.1 GCA_903930425.1 Akkermansiaceae bacterium
AGTCACCGATCAGCCAGAGGATTTCACCACTGATTTCACCAATACTCCGATCACGCCGACCCCGAAGGAAAAATCCGTCAATGAGACCAAAGTCGTCGAACCTGCGGTGATAGTCAAAGCCGCCCAGGTGGTGGTTCGCCGTGCCCGTTGATCCTTGCCCACACTATTCCCATGAAAATAACTCCCATTTTTTTCGCTCTGACTGCAATTTCCGCCCATGGGGCCTTGGTCTCCTGGGCAGAAAATTTCGAATCGTTTGACACCAGCAAAGACGCCCTTGAGCTTCAGAATCCTGATTGGTGGACGGGTCCGATCCAGACGAATGCGATTGCGGTGATTTCTACGGCAGGCCAATTCACCCCCACCTCGTTTCAAACTCAATCGCTCGCGGTTGGCGGGGTGACTCCCGTGTTTGATCCGGAGGATCCCAATCCGAACGTCGCTTATCTGCTCGCGCCTCTCTCCGCATCATTCAGCTCACCTCCTGCAGAGCCGTTGGCAAAGTTCCATTTTGACTTATTATTCAGCACCGGAGCGACAGGCAATTCGATGGTGGATGGTTTCCGCATCAATTTTGCCGATCAGGCGAATAATGCCTGGGGAAATCTGTTATTTGCACCAGCTCTTGAGGCGGGAACCGTCACGGTTTATCGCTACAACAATGTGGACGCTTTCGCTACCGGTGCGATCATCCCGGTCAACACGGGAGTTTCCTTGGATGTGGTGATGGATTTGGCGTCTAACAAATGGACGGCGGTGTTGACCCAAATTGACACCAATGACGCGACCTCGCTCTTTGCCAATGTGGACATCAATGCGGATCCGGGCAACTTGCCCACGGCCGATCTCGGTAGTTTTTCCATTGACTGGATGAAAACCGGGGAGACTTGGGACGACAACTTCATGCTGGTGGACAATATTTTGTTAGAGTCAATGGCAAGCGTGCCCGAACCGGGAATCTTCACCTTGTTGAGCGTGTTCTTCACGGCCATGGTTTGCCGTCGGCGGGATCGCCAGATAGGCTAGCCAACCGGGAATGACGGAATGCTGATGCGGAGTCTGGAGGACTGGAAAGATCGCAATGAGATCCATGTGACCTCACCTGCGGGCATCTGGCTTTTATGAATCGGCCGCACAAAACACTGGGTGCATGGATGGCCGGGCTGCCGCTGATATTGCTTTTCCCGATCATGGTCGCCTACGGTGGCTCGACCAATTTGATCAACTCGGGTCCCGGGCTTGCGATGACTGGGTGGGTGGCGCTGGCGGCGGTTTGGGGATCCGGTCGGCGTGACGGTTGGGGACTCGATCGGCACGGAGTTTTCTTTTCATCGCTGCTGGTTTGCATTGCATTGCGCGCGTTGTTTTCGCCCTTCGCCACGCGGGCGGCCGGGGATCTGGCATTGCTCACGCTGGCCGCCCTCGGATACTGCATCGCACGGACGAGTCATCCACGGGCACTTCTGATTTTGTCGTTAGGACTTGCCTTGGTTGCGATGGTGCATTGCGTGTGTCTTCTCATCCAATTGGTGAATCCTGACTGGAATCTCATTTATCCCGGTCGATCGGCGGGTTTTCCATCGGGGTTGTTTGCACACTACAATTATGCCGCAGGGTTTTCCATGGGAGCCGCCGGGCTGCTATTGCATCAGGCCAGGAAGGTGCCTTTGCTTCCCAAGACGTGGTTGATTCTGGGAGTGATCGCCTCGTTAGTGGCGCTGGGGCTATCCTATTCACGCAGTGGCATTCTCACTTTATGTCTCATGGTAGTTGTGGGATTTTTACTGCTGTTGCTGCGCGCCTTCCGCGAGCGCAAAACCGAATGGATCTGGCTGCTCATTGCTTCCGGAACCTTCCTTTTTTGGCAGGTGGGGAAACTCGCGGTGGGCCAAACCTCGGAGGCACGTGGCGGCGTAACGGAAGCGGGTCAGGCCTTTGACGATGGTGGGCGGTTAATGTTCTGCCAAGCTGCGGTGCGGCTTGCGGTTGAGCGGCCGTTCACTGGAGGCGGCGCTGGGAGTTTTGGCCGGGACGTATTCCGAGTGCTGAAACCGGCGGACCTCTCCGGCTTGGAACCCGGCATGACTCACAACGAGCTTCTCCAGATTCTGGTCGATTATGGCGGCATCGCCGCCATCGGATTGCTGCTCGCCGTGCTGCTGCCGATGATTGCAGTCGCACTGCGTTTCATCCAAGCATCCGAATGGGAGCCTGGCCTTTGGTCGGTCATCGGCCTGGGCGGAATGTTCGTGCAGTCGAATTTCGACTCGACCTTCCATAGTGCGCCTTGCGTTTTACTGGCAGGAATTCTGTTAGGTGTTCTCACCCGTCGTGATTGGCAGACGGGGGATCTGAAGCTGGCGGAGATCCCCGCGTCTCTCACGAGGCAGACAGCCGCCACCTGCGTGCAACGAGGCAAGGCCGCATTGAGAGAAGCGCCTGGCAGGGCCCAATGGTTGGGTGGCATCGTGAATTTCGCGCACGCCTACCTCGCGGGTGACGTCAACACCAGTTTTTCTCTGCTGGATGCGATTGCCCTCTCTCCAGATCGCGAGTGGCAGGAGCGTGGGACGCAGTTGGCGAAGTCGCTCAACTCGGGGAATCGCTCGATGATTGACGCCCGGGTCCATGAGATTGCCGCCATCAGTGTGGCACAACTCACGCCTTCGGAACTTCAGGCTTGGTTTCCGCTTCGGGGATTAAAGAAGCATGCCGCCATTCTAACAGGGGCGCGGAACCTCGCCGTCTCACTTCTTGCGTTGGCCGCACTGGGAGCTGGCCTTCATCTCACAGACTCATTGCGACAGGTATGGAGACCGATTTATCAACCGGAGACTCTTGCCAGTGGCGAGCGATTCAGCGCCCTCGCCAGGGCCGTGGAAAAAAACCCACGTCTCGGCATCCAGAGGATCATGCTCGATGCCTTTCTTGACCGGCTGTATGAATTCCAAACCCGAGAGGCGCGGGAATACTGGGCGGAGGCCAAACTGCCGGCATTGCTCAAAAACACGTTAGATGGAGAACACGATCCAGGGATTGCGCTCCAGCTTGCTTGCATTGCCGGATGGGCGGGTGATCAGCAACGCGCATTCCATTTCTATCAACAGGCGATCCAGGTGCAAGCAGGGCACGAGCGGATTTTCTTGGCCCAC
The DNA here is from genome assembly GCA_903930425.1 of Akkermansiaceae bacterium. Classification (GTDB taxonomy): domain Bacteria; phylum Verrucomicrobiota; class Verrucomicrobiia; order Verrucomicrobiales; family Akkermansiaceae; genus Luteolibacter. The sequence continues at coordinate 3,153 of CAIYYV010000193.1, forward strand.
TATTTTCAAGGAGAATATCTTCACGAGTTGGCCGTCTCTGCCAAAGCCGCCAGTCAGACCGCAAAGGCACAACATTACGCCGCCGAAGCCATCCAGAGTTTGGAAAAAAGCGCGCAAGCGATGTGCGGCGGCCCGGCCAAACTCGGGCGGATGCTTCAAGAATGCCTCGCCATCACGGCCGCCAATCCGGAATCACGCCCAAAAGAATAATCCTCCCGACTCACATGACTGTTACAGGCGGCGGGCAG
>CAIYYV010000194.1 GCA_903930425.1 Akkermansiaceae bacterium
CATGTTGGCAATAACGATACGATCTCCCGCGCAGAGGCGGTGGTATTTGTTTCTCATAGTCAGTTTGTTGTAAAACCAGACTAAACGGATCCCCGCCTCTGCCAATCTAACTTTTATTCGCTAACAATCTGAAACCGCCAAAGATTCGTGCGAGTCTGTCAGTAAATCACCCGTTGCGTATGATGACCACCCGCCGACAATCCCTCAAAGCCCTAGCCGCCATGGCGACGGTGCAAATCGTTCCGAGCCGTGTGCTTGGTCTCAAGGGCCAGACGCCGCCCTCCGAAATCCTCACTCGTGGCATCATTGGCTGTGGGAACATCAGTGGGTCCCACCTCACGATGCCTGGCAAATTGCTGGCTCTCTGCGATGTGGACAGCAAGCACCTCGACGAACGCATGCGCGGCTCCGGCGGCGAGGCAAAGGACGTCAAGGGCTATCATGATTTCCGCGAGTTGGTCGCACGTGACGACATCGACATCGTGCACATTTGCACGCCGCCTCATTGGCACGCCCTGATGGCGATCGCCGCCGCCAAAGCCGGCAAGGATATCTGGTGTGAAAAACCCATGAGCCGGACCCTCGGGGAAGGGATCGCGATGGTGAAGGCCGTGGAAAAACAAAACCGCATCTTCCGCCTGAACACCTGGTTCCGTTTCAAGGATTCGTTTTACGACATGCGCGTGCCTGTGAAAATGCTCAAGAAGGCGGCCATGCGTGACCTGTTAGGTTGGCCGCTCAAAATCACCGTTTCCGGCGTCACGGGCTTCGACTGGAAGTTGAACACGTGGGCAGGCAAACCCGGCCTGAAGCCCGAACCGGTTCCGCCCGAGCTCGACTACGATTTCTGGTTAGGCCCGGCACCTAACAAGCCCTACAATCATCTTCGCAGCCATCTCACATTTCGAGGCTACTGGGACTATGACGGCGGCGGGCTTGGCGACATGGGGCAGCATTATCTCGACCCCGTGCAATACATCCTCAACAAGGATGACCAAGCGCCCATCTCGGTGGAAATCGACGCCGACCCGCAGGATGCCGAAGCCATCGGCACGTGGAGGCGCATTGAGTTCACCTATGCGGACGGCTGCAAAGTGGTGTTAGACGGGGAAAACAAAGATACTGCGGCAGTTTACATGTCGGGACCGAAAGGGTGGATCGGCAAAGGGCTTCAATCGAACATTGCAGATCTTCGAAAAAAGATCGACGCACTGCCGGACCCGGAGCCACAGCGCACCGACTTTCACGCATGCATTCGCAGCAGGGAAAAATTTGCTGTTAACGAGCGCAATGGTTTTTGGTCATGCGCGATGGTGCAGATGGGCATCATCGCGCATCACTTGAACAAAAATCTTAAGTTTGACTCCAAGACGCTCAAGTTTGACGATCCTGCAGCCAACGCGCTGAGCTACCCAGTGATGCGAGCGCCCTGGAAAATCAACGACTAACAGCCAGCCAGTGGTTTCGCTGGCAATTTGAGAATTCAAAAAAATCATCCACCACCATCGACCTATGACTCACCATAAAACATTCACTCTCGTCGTCTGCATCACCTCGCTGATCGGCGGTGCCTTCAGTTTTGCGCAGGAGGTGATGAGCCAGCGCCCGCTATTTAACGGGAAGGATCTCAGCGGATGGAAAGGCGATGGGTATGTCGTCGAGGACGGTGCCATCGTCTGCACGCCCGGGGGTCGGAATCTCATGACTGAGGAAACGTTTGCAAATTTCGTGTTGGATTTTGAATTCAAGTTGACGCCCGGCGCGAACAACGGGCTGGGCATTCATTATCCCGGAACAGGAGATGCCGCATACACCGGCATGGAATTGCAGATTCTCGACAGCACGGATCCGCAATACAAGGACCTCAAAGACTATCAATTTCATGGTGGGCTTTACACCATGGCACCGGCGAAGCAGGGGGTGCTCAAACCGGTCGGCGAATGGAACCGCGAACGTGTCACCGTGATGGGACCCACCCTCAAGGAGGAACTCAACGGCGAAATCATACTCCGCGCGAATCTCGACGATATGAGCACTCGCTTCCCCGCGCACTTGGGCGTCAAACGCCGCGCGGGTCACATCGGCTGGCTCGGCCACGGCAATCGAGTCTCGTTCCGCAACATCCGCATCGCTGAGTTACCATCCGTCGCCAATGACAAGGGAATCAAGGCCGACGGCTTTACCCGAATTTTTGATGGCAGCACCCTCAATGGCTGGAAACACAGCCCCGATCTTTCTAACTGGAAAGCAGTGCAGGGCATTCTCAAGCACAATGGAAAACCCGGAACGATCAATGACCTTTGGACGGAAAAATCGTATAAGGATTTCACGTTCGTCTGTGATTGGCGCTGGACCGGCCGTGGCCCGATGAAATCCCAACCGGTCGTCATGCCCGACGGATCGGAAAATGGCCGCGTCGAAATCGAGGAACTCGACAGTGGGATTTATTTGCGGGGCAACACAAAGAGCCAGATCAATTTATGGAACTGGTCGGTTGGATCAGGTGAGGTGTATGGCTACCGCACCGATTCCAAAATGTCGGCCGAGGTCAAGGCGGGCGTGACGCCGAAAGCGAAGGCAGACCGCCCGTCAGGCGAGTGGAATCGCACGATGATCACTCTCAAGGGCGACCGGCTCACCGTCACGCTGAACGGCCGCGTGGTCATCGACAAGGCGGCGCTTCCCGGAGTGCCCGCCACTGGGCCGATCGGCCTTCAGCACCACGGTGCAGCCATTGATTTTGCGAATCTTTGGATTAAGGAATTGTGATCTGGAGTTCGGGTGGGTATGTATTGGATGATACGTGTCAATGAGTGCGGCTCATCGGCATGAATTCCATCAC
>CAIYYV010000195.1 GCA_903930425.1 Akkermansiaceae bacterium
GCAAAAAGGAATCGGCTGAGATGACGATGAGTTGATGCATTTGATCTTTGCCAAATGACTTTTGTGAGATGACTCAACACCCCGGCTTTGTGGGTTCCGGGGTTGTGGGACGCCGCCATGCATTCGTATCTCAGGCACGGTCGGGAAACTCACGGCACCAACGGACAAAAGCACTGCGGATCTCCGCGGCCTCACGGGAGGAACTCAATTCCCAAACAAGTGGGAAATCCGACGGAAAGAATTCTAGCAGTGGAGCATAATCGATCATGCCACTGAAAGGGACCCGGTGATCAAGCGCAGGCCAATGGACATCATGGACATGACCGCCGATGAGATGGGTAGCCATACTTTTCAACCACTCCATGTGATCTAACAGGCCAAGGTTGTGCTTGAGCTGAACGTGCCCGAAATCGTGCCAATATCCGACAAACGGATTATCAGAGAAGTGGTCTTGGAGTGCGAGCATTTCGCGTTCGGTCGGCATGTCTTCGAAGTGCGAACGCGATTCGATGGCAAGTTTGACGCCAGAGAGCGCAGCCTGGCGGGCAATGGTGGTGAGAGCCTCGATAGCCCTGTTATAATAAAGCGGGGAAATTTTCTCGCGTTTTTTCACAAACGCAATCTTGGTTTTGATGAAGTCCTGGCTATGGGAGCCGCTTTCGGTGAGCAGGGTGGTAAGATGCTGGCTCCACTTGCGGGGATTCATAGGCACGGACCCCATGTGAAGCACGAGGTAGGATGCGCCGAATTCTGCTGCGATGTCGAGAGTTCGGAGCGTCAGGTCCATCGCGCGATGGCGGTCGAACGCGCGGTGTGAGGTGAATTCATACGCATCCGGAGCATCAATCATGACCTCGACGGGAGCGGGGAAATAATTATGGACTCCCGAGCAAGTAAAGATGCCGCGCTGGAAGGCTTTGCGGATACCGGGCAGTTTGGCAACGGTCATACCATGCGAAAGCTCGATATGCGGGAACCCGAGATCGACGATTTCCTCGATCATTTTTTCGCCATCCGAATGGCGGTGATTGTTCCAACAGGATGAAAAAGCAAGCATGGCGGAGGATAGGAAAAAGCATGGTGCCATATCAGGCCGGGGGCAAGCCAATGAGGCGCTTGCAGGTTGCGTCATCGACAGGTTCGCAAAGGCGGTACCCATCGCCATGGCTCGGAATGGTTCGCATCAAGGCGTCACGTTCGGTGGCCGAGGGGAAATCGAGTCCGATGAGTGCGCGGCCGATGCGTTCACCGGATTGGCGGTAATTGAAATAACAGATATGGGCGTTGCCGCGAATTCTCTGGCCGAGGAAGTCATGCAGGGCTCCTGCTCGCTCGTAAAAATCCAATCGAAGGAAGGCAGGGTATCGGAGCAGATTACCCCGAAGCGGAATGGCGCGGAACGCGACATCGACCATGCCTGTGAGGTCCTCGTGGTCGAAGCCTGCGGCGGTGAGTTGATGAGGAAATCGAGTGAGCACCGCAGGATCGTCTGCGGTGAGGGTGAATACCAACCAGGCATCTTTATCGCCGGTTTTACCGTATTGGAAATCGGCGATATTGATGCCTTCGAAGCAGGAATCCAATAAATCTAACATCGAATTCGGGCGTTCGGGGATGCGCACACGGAGGGTGCGGCCGGTGTGATTTCCCAGATTGATGGACTGTGCGATCAGTCCGAGTTGGAGGAAGTCGATATTGGCGCCACAGAGCACGACGAGGACGCGTTTGCCTATAAAATTTTCCTTATTTTTCAAGACTGCGGCCAAGCCCATGGCGCCTGCGGGTTCGGAGATACAGCGCAGTCCCTCCCACAAGCAGCGGATCGCGTGGCTGACCTCGGCATTGGTCACTGTTTCGACGCGGCTAAGGGTGTGTTGGCAAATTTCAAACGGCAGTTGTCCGGCTTTACGGACGGCAGTGCCGTCACAAAACAAATCGAGTTGATCAAGCGTCGTGGGTTCACCGGCATCCATGGCGGCCTTCATGGATGCTTGGCCGGCGCTTTCGACGCCGATGATTTCAATTTGTGGCCAGGAGGTTTTGAGGCAGGCGGAGACGCCGGCGGCTAGGCCACCGCCGCCGATTTGCAGAAAGGCGACGTCGAATGGAGCGACCCCAGAGCGCAGGATTTCACTGGCAAGCGTGCCTTGTCCCGCGATGACTTGGAGGTCGTCATAGGCATGGATATAGATCGCGCCGGTTTCATTTTCATCCTTGCGGGCGGCATCGACTGCCTCGTCATAGCTATCGCCTGTCAGATAGATTTCCACGGCCTCGCCGCCGTGGTGGATGACGGCGGTTTGTTTGACTTTGGGTGTTGAGCGCGGCATATAGATGCGAGCGCGGATTCCGAGAGTTCGGGCTGCTAGAGCGACGCCCTGAGCGTGATTGCCGGCGGATGCGGTCACGACTCCGCGTTTGGACTCTTCAGATGTGAGAGCGGCCATTCGGTTGCATGCGCCGCGCCATTTATAGGATTTAACGGCCGAGAGATCCTCGCGTTTGACCCAGATTTCCGGGCCTAATCCAGGAAGGACGAGTCGTTCGAGTGGGGTTTCTTTGCCAAAGCGGTAGACGCGTTTTTGAGCGAGGAGGGATTCCTTGAGCAAAGAGCGGCTAAGGGGCAAATCTTGGAATTGCATGGCGGAGCATTGAACGATGGGGCGAGTCGCGCAAGGCTGGGTTCACATAGAACGCGGCGGACCTGAGCACCTAGCGGAGCCGGTGAAGGCGTGGTAGATTTCTTGAAAGCCGGTGCCGAATCACAAACTCTCGCCAAAATCCTGACGGAACTTCGCCATGAGTAGGTCTGGCCAATTAGAAACCGGAGCAAGGCGTCCGAGGAAGAAGCGCAGGACGGCAGGCTCGTCGGTGAATTTCAAGCCGCCTATCAGGTTACGATTTGCGTAAAGCCACTTCATGCGATCGGAGGCATACATGATCTGAGAGAGAGTGAAAACGCGCCTGGGCAACGCGAGCCGCAGCAGTTCGACATCGGCGAGGATATCATTTCCGTGTTGATCGCGGACGCTGGAAATGGTGCCACGTTCCATGCCGCGGATGCCCGAGACGATAAAGAACGCGGCCGCGAGTGCTCCGGCGGGATACTCTGACTGAGGGACATGCGGCAAAAACCCGCCGGCGTCGAGGTGAGCGCCCAGGCCGCCCGGAGGGGTGACCACAGGAACGCCTGCGGCGTCGAGGTCATTCACGAGGTAGCGGATGAAAATGGGTGATTGGCCGACCATGGCTTCGTCGGTGGTTTCGCGCAGGCCGACGGCCATGGCTTCAATTTCGCGCACTGACATACCGCCGTAGGTGAGAAACCCTTCGTAGAGCGGGACCAGATCTTTCATCTTATTGAAGAGGTCGATCCGGTTGGTTGCGATGGCACCGCCACGGGTGCAGCTGACTTTACGGCTGGAGAAATAGATCAAGTCGCCGAGGCTGCACATTTCGATGAGGATATCGCGGATCGAGGTTGTTTCGTAGCCGGGTTCGCGTTGTTTGATGAACCAGGCATTTTCACCGACAAGGCTGACGTCGAGCAAGACCATGATGCCGTGTTTGGCGGCAAGGGTTTTGACGTCGCGGAGGTTTTGCATGGAGAACGGTTGGCCGCCGATCAGATTGGTGGAAGCTTCCATGCGGACGTAGGGGATATTGGCCGCGCCGTATTGATCAATCACAGCCGCGAACTTATCGAGGTCGAGATTTCCCTTGAAAGGGCAGGAGCTTTTGAGTTTCAACGCCTCATCGGTGTAGATTTCGAGAACTTGGCCGCCGTTGATATCGATATGAGCCTTGGTTGTGGTGAAATGATAGTTCATCGGCACGACATCGCCGGGTTTGACAAAAATTTTGGAGATAATATTTTCTGCGGCACGGCCTTGGTGCACAGGCAGCACATACTGCATGCCGAACACATCGAGAACCGCCTCCTGCATGCGGGTAAAACTCGCAGAGCCGGCGTAGGCATCATCCGCCACCATCATCGAGCTGAGTTGTTGGTCGCTCATTGCATTGGTTCCGCTGTCTGTGAGCATGTCGAGAAAGACATCCTTGGTTTCTAGCAGGAACGTGTTGAATCCGGCCTCTTCCATGGCTTGCTTGCGGCGTTCAATTGGGCGCAGGTGGAGTTTTTGAACGATGCGAACTTTATGGAGTTCCAGCGGGATTTCCTGACCGCTGAAGAACTTGATTTGGGGAGTGCGTGATGAGGTTTGGTTCATGGCTGGCTTGGGGATGATGAGAGATTTCCGATGACGGTGGTGTGGAGGATCTGGAGAAGCTACGTGACGGCGAGTCTGATCGCTCCGCCTTATTCGCTATTCGCCGTGCATATCCAACGATCTCCGTTTTTCGGAGATTTTGGGAAACGGGCATTGCAGCGCTTGCACGGGCGGGGGCATTTTCATAATATGGTGGGCATATGAAGCTTGCCTGCGGCATTTGGTTGGCGTTGATATCCTTGATTCATGGGGTGGGTTTGGATTTTCCGACCACGCTCAAGGAGATCCATGCTCCGGCGGATTCCAAAACGGTCACCGCCGATTTTGCGTTTACTAACAATTCCGACAAGGCCGTGATGGTTGCAAAATACGATTCGACCTGTTCGTGCATGGCGGTCACCATCAAGAACGGAAAACTCCGATATGCTCCCGGCGAGTCCGGTGTGGTGCGCACAGAATTCAGCATGGGCAATTTCTCCGGAACCGTGGACAAGGTGGTGGCTTTATGGCTTGATCAGGATTCCGCAGACAAGCCATCACTCGTGCTGACAGTGCGCGTGCACATACCGGTGCTTGTGGCGTTGGAGCCCAAAACGCTGAAATGGGATCTCAACGGCAAGGCTGAGCCAAAAACCATTCAGATCACCATGCATCACGAGAAGCCGATTCGGGTCATTTCGGTCAATGCCTCGACCGAGGCGTTCAAGCACGAAATCAAAACGATAGACGAAGGGAAAAGTTATGCATTGATCGTGACGCCGACAGCGATACAGGTTCCGAGTTTATGTATTTTCCGGATTGAAACAGACTGCAACTTGGAGAAACACCGCATTCAGCAGGTTTTCGCGACCGTGCGCAGGTCCAGTGCGATCACACCCGGAGGGAAGCCATGAATGCAGGTGGGCAACTGGGTGTGATTGCCGCGATTTCGTTTATCGCGGCGGGAGGGACCTTATGGATCAAGGGGCCGCCGAACCGTTCGTTTCGCTGTGATTCCGCCACATTGAAGCCCGACGAAATTTGTTTGGATGCCATTTCACGTGGTGGGGATGTGGTGTGGGTGGATGCGCGTTCGCGTGCGGATTGGGAGAAAAACGGCAAGGCAGGATCCCTGTTATGGAATTTGGATCCTCTTGAAAATATCCAGGCATTCGAGGCGGCTTTAGCTGCTAGAATCGTTGAGACCCCGCGCGTCATCGTTTATTGCGGGGATGAAAACTGCGGGATTAGCCGGCAGATTGCCGCATGCATCCGCGGCTTGGACCTCGGGGCCGAGGTTTCAGTGTTGCGTGGCGGTTGGCGCGCCTTGAGCGAGGCCGACCGGCTCCAGCGGGAGAGTCCCCGGCCGTGAGTGATGGGCCATAGCACGTCTTCGCGGACTGGAGGTATTTGCGATGGCTGATTCAGTGGCGGGTCACGTGGATGCGCCGCAGGAGCTTTCAGAGGCGGAGCTTCGTAAGAGTTGTGAATTGGTCCCCAAACGTAGCGCCTGAATTAACAGAGCCTGCGCATGCGAAGCAATGCACCTGATCCGATGAGGCAGCCGAGGACTAACAGGCTGCCGGGTTCGGGCACGGCGGTGAGGTTCACGAAGCTGCCGGAAGGCGGGGTATACTCAGTGGCGAAGTTCAGGCCGCCGGAGGTGGCTCCATACCGGATTTGCCAGGTGTTGAGTCCGGCAGTGAACACCTCGCCATCGGTCAGTTGGTTGCCCGCATACGTGAAGTATCCATGGTTCCACACGCCGGCATAATTGATCAGCGAAAGCGTGGTGTTCGGCGCGAATGCGGTCGGCGAATCTGCTACATCGGACAAGGTGAGGTTCACCGATCCTGATAGAGTCAGCGTGCCGGTGACCTTTTGGAAGTCCGCCGCCACCGAGGAATGCGCGCTGGAATCCATTTCATAGACGAAGGTCGAGCCGGTGTTGAGCGTCAGGGCACCAGTTGTTAGGCTTTCGATCGACGCGCCGGGCGACAGGATCCCGCCATTCACGGTGACCGCGCCGGCGATCGTGCCGGAGCCGCCGAGCGTCGCGCCGCTGGCCACGCTGACCGCGCCCGCGCCGGTGATCGACCCGTTGACTAACAATTTCCCGCCGCTCACGGTGGTGGTACCGCTGTAAGTGTTCGTTCCAGTGAGGGTGGTGGTCGCATCGCCAGTTTTGACCAAGCGGCTGATATTGCCGCCGGTGTCGGCGAGGGCGGAAGCAGCTCCGAGGGTGAGCGTGACGGCTTGCACGCCGTCCACGGCGGCCGCCTGTTGGAGTCCTCCGACGACGATGGCCGCGCCGCTATTGTCATACGCCCAGTCCCTGATCACGGGGGTTGCGCCACCGAGGACCACGCGCATCCATCCGTAATTGTCATTGAGCTTAAAGCCGAGGTAGCCTTCAATGTTAGATTGAAACTGGTCAACGGCATTTCCCAAATGATCCAGAGACCCACCCCGACCGACGGCATAATTCAGGCCGCTGTCAATGGTATCGCCAGTGCTGAATTTCAGAACCGAGTCGATGCCATCGACTCCATTGCGTGCGGGTTGGAACGCTGCGGAGTTGGCCAAATACTTGCCGCCTATAAACGGATTGATGTCCCAGCCGGTAAACGTGGTGGTTGATTGCTCGTGTCCGCCATCGACATCGACAAACACGCCGTCGAAGGTATTGGGAATGGAAATATTCTTGAGGTTGCTATAAATAACCTCCGCCGCTGCATGGTTGATCATGCAAAGGAGAGACACCATCGTCAGGTTGTATAGTGGGATTTTCATTACGCAATGGGAGTATGGGTTGATCAGTGAGTTGTGACCACAATGCGCATGAACGTCTTCGACATCTTCACATATTCAGTGCCGACTTTGATGAAGATTGGGAAGGGCACGCTCACGGCATCCATGTCGCCCTCGTGCGCAATCACGACAGGGTCAGGGTCAGCACCTGGACCATATCGCAGATGCTCCGTGTCGGTGCTGGGATACCAACGCCCGAGATCATCGCAGAACTCAACCGTGTAAGTGAGGCCTTCATCATTGGTGCGGCGGCCGAATATGGCAGTGACCACACCTTCCGTGATTTGCATCTCGGGTAACTGGCCAAGGGTGATATGAGTGGAGTCCACTACCGCGATGCGACCTGGGTTGGTGGTGCCGAAGGCGTATTCCTTGAGGCTGGCTTCATTGTCGGGCTTGATGTGAGTAGCGAGCCACTCCTGATAGAGAGTGTGGAACGTGGCGGTGATCGTGTGGATCGTCGTCACGTTGTAAAACGTATAACGGGTGGCAGGAGTCACTGCACTGCCGTCCACCGTGAGCGTGGCCACGGCATAACCCGTACTGGGCGTGATGGAGAACTGCTGATTCGCTCCGTAGGTCGGCGTTGTGGTGCCAGGGTTGATCGTGCCGTTGGCGGATTGATTGACTGTGATGGTGGTGGGGATCAGTGAGTAAGTGGCGGTGATCGAATGAGCTGTGGCGACCGATGTGAAATTGTAACTCGTGACCGCACCGACCGATTGGTTATCCACAATGACATCGGCGATGGCATAGCCGGGGTCGGCAGAGATGCTGTAGTTTTGGCTGCCAAGGTTGTTGACGTTCGTGACACCGGCTGGACTGACGGTGCCGTGGGATGCCTGGCTAGCGGTGATGGGCGAGGTGATCACGACCTCTGTGGATGCGGCAGGAGAGGTGAGTCCATTTATCGTCACCGTGCAAGAGTAAGTGCCCGACCAACTGGCTTGCGCGCCGCCATAAGACTGGTTGGCTCCTACGACACCCTCCGGGGGTAAAGCCGGGCCGCGCCATAAAAACGCGTTGGGATCCGTCGTGTAAGGGGAAGAAGCAGTGAGAGTCGCCGTTGCGCCCTGACTGAGCGGTGTGTTGTTTGAAACGGTTGGTGCGGGCGGTGTAGCATCCTGGATGGAGACATTGGTATAACTGACACAGGCACCTTTGGTATAATTCTGAAGAAAGATTGTGGGCGCGGTGCCTCCACCGCCCGCGAAATAACCGGTGACCGTCTCGAATGCGGCATTGTTGGCAGTGTTAGAATGAACGTAGTGGTAGGTGCCGCCGCTCATCACCACGACTTGATAGGTGACAGTCTGACCACTCTGGCAGGCAACATCATATTGAATTTTATAGTATCCCGCAGGGAGCGTGATCTCTTGGGCGATTTGGCTGGTGGCCGTGGTGCTTTGGAAAACAGCGAAAGTGCGGCCACCGCAATCGCTCGGGCCGAATGTATACTTTTCGCCTGCGCTCAGCGATGTGGCCGCGCCCTCGACGCCGCTATACAATACCGCCGTGCCAGTGGGGGTCCAACCCGGAATAAACGTCAGGTTGCGTCCCATGCCGATTATGCCCCAGTTATCGAAAAACAACGAAGCGTCTGTTTCAAACGTGCCGTTTAGGACTCTTTCCGTCGCGTGCGTGGCACCGGCCGTGAACGACAGGGCGGTTGCTAGAACAAAGAAACGATTCAGGTTTTTCATGGTTCGTTTGATGGTTGGTTTCATGGTGTGTTACGTCAATCATCTAAATGGTCAGCCCCCTTACCAGGCGCGGAAAAACTTGCGTGGCGGAGTGATGGGCACGGAATAGGGAGAAACCGCCCCCGGCACATCGGTGAATGGCTGGGACAAGTCATCGGTCTGTTGGAGTTTCCTGCCAAACCACGTGAAAGTGAACATTCCGTTTTGAGTGGCACAATGGGAAACCTCGGAGGACAACCAAACGGCCGTCACCTTCTGGGTGCCGGTTGCCGTGTTGCCGCTGCCGTCGGCCACGGTCCAAGTGACGGTGGTATTCCCTAACGGATAAGCTGCGGGCGCGTTATTTCCCACTGAGGCGACACTGCAGTTGTCGCTCGTCACCGGGGTGCCGAGGCTCACGTTGACCGCCGTGCTGCCGGAATTGACGGGCACCGTCACGTCTGCAGGGGAGGTGATACTGGGTGCTTGTGTGTCATTCACGGTCACGGTCTGCGTGCCCGTAACCACATTTCCGCTAGGGTCATATCCATACCAGTGGACGGTGGTCACACCGATGGGATACTGCGTGGGGGCGTTATTCCACACCGTCACTATTCCACCGGAATTGTCGCTGGTTGACGAGGTTCCCAGCGCGACACCCGTGGCAACATTTTGGTTCAAATCCATGCCGATCGTCTTGTTAGACGGGCAGGTCAGGCTCGGCAATGTGGTGTCTGGCGCGTCAGTGCCGGAATAGAAATTGTCGAATGTCGGGTCCACGCCTTGCGCGTCATTATTCGTGATGCGGACATAACTAAAAAGGCCGCTGGTGCCGCTGGTATAGGTGCCTGGATCCGGCACCACGAGGGTATTGGTCATTGTGCTGACACCATCATAAAATACCATGGGTATGCCCGTGTTTTTGTCAATGATTTGGCCCTTGAGGTAGCCCGAATCGCTCCAAAATATGAGCCGGTATCCGCCGACACCCGGAGCAGGGTAGGTGAAACCATTGTTCAAGTTGTAGCCTTGATCCGGGTAAACATTCAGCACCGTGGGCTCTGTGGTCCCGGCATTGATTCTCAGAATGGACAGTCTGCTTTCACCCCTAACTCCGGATTTCGAGACCCTCAACACCAGGGCATAGCCGCCGGGAAAATCGCCGTTCGTCGGGACTGGCGACTGCACCCGCGCCTGCACACCCATATGCTGTCCTTTAGTCTCAGACCAGTTCAGCAAATCCGCCTCCACATGAAATTTCGTGCGCGCTGGTTGATCCATCCGATAACTGCCGATGCGGCCCGGATCAGGGCTGGTGAAACTCATAATCCCCTTGGGCGACGTCAATAGATAAGCGCCGCTGCCTGACATCGCGGGAAACGTATACGTAGAGCCGGCGACTGGAGAGTAACGCGTCCAACCGGTGTCGTTGCCGCCGTTAAAATCATCAAACGTCACTGGCAGGGTGGCAAGGCGTAGGGTGACGTTGGCGTAGGCGATCGTCTTATCGCCACTGCCTGACACATTTCACAATTGGATATTCGGCTTGGGCCCGAGCGTGGCTGGGGTGGTAAAAGTGCCGGTGACGTGCGTAAAGTTGGAGATGTTGCCCGATTGCACGCCGCTGTCGTAATACAGACCCGCCATGCCGGTCGTGTCGTTGGGTGCAACCACGACGCGGTATTGCTGGTCGGTGTAGCCGGGTCTGGCGGCGACATCAAAGTCCAGCCGGTATTGGGTGTTGGGTGCGAGTGTGAGATACTGGCCTAACAGACGCCCGCCATACTGGATAAACGCATAGGTACGGCTGCCGGGAGTGGTCGGCCCGAACGGATTACCAACGCCTGCACCGGTCTTCACGCCATTGATCCCTGTGCTCGAACTTGCGCCGAAAAACAACCAATTTGAAATCTCCGCTGGGTTTCCGCTGCCATTGATATAGCCGGGAGTCACGGTGAAGGCCGATGCATTCGCGGTGAAATCCCCATTGTCAATCCAGTTGCGCACACTCTCGGCCGCCGGAGTCACGCCGGAAACCACGGGTAGCAAGGTGGCCACAACCAACAAGGTTCTGAATTTCCGATAGACGAAGCTCATCCCTGACAGAAAATGGCCTTTTGGGTCGGTGTGCATGAAAAAATAAAAGTGAAGGTAACGAGGCACGAAAATAGCGATCTGAGCCAACTTGCCAAGATGTTTTGCAGTCAAATCATCCGACCTTGGACAATGCATGGTTTTCCTCTTTCGGCTTCCCCGCGTCGCTCTTCGGGTTTAGCGTCCCGCGACATGAGCCTCAATCCCTGCGGATCCAAAATTGCGATAGACCCGGCCCTCCACCGTCGCCAAAAACCCGATTGGCTCAAGGTCCGCTTGCCGCACCAACCGGAATTCTGGTCCACGAAATCACTGGTCACCGATCTGAAACTGGTGACCGTCTGCGAGGAGGCCCAGTGCCCTAACCGTTGGGAATGTTGGAGCCAACGCACCGCCACCTTCATGATCGCCGGGGAAAAATGCACCCGCGCCTGCGGGTTTTGCGCCATTAAAACCGCCAAGCCGGACCCATTGGAGGCCGATGAACCGCAGCGCGTCGCCGAAGCCACCCGCCGCATGGAACTCCGTCATGTGGTCATCACCGCCGTCGCACGCGATGACCTGTTCGATGGCGGTGCCCAACATTTCCAACAAACCATTGAGGCCGTCCGCTCCGTCAATCCCCGCACCATCATCGAAGTCCTCGTGCCCGATTTCAACGACTCGGATGCGGCCCTGCAATGCGTCATCGACGCCCGCCCGCACATCTTCAATCACAACCTCGAAACCGTCGAGCGGCTCACGCCACTGGTGAGGTCCCGCGCCCGCTACTCACGCAGTCTATCAGTTCTTCAAAAAGCAAAGGCCATGGCCGCCGGCAAGGTGGCCACCAAGAGCGGCATCATGCTCGGCCTCGGCGAGCAACCCGAGGAATTGCTCCAGGCATTCGATGACCTGCTCGCCCATGGCGTCACCGTCCTCACGCTCGGCCAATACATGCGCCCCACCCCCAAACACCTCCCCGTCATCGATTACATCACCCCAGATGCCTTCGCTCAATATAAGGAAACCGCACTCGCCAAGGGCTTCATCCACGTTGCCAGCGGCCCGCTCGTCCGCAGTTCCTATCACGCCGGCGATTTCCGCCCCGAAACCTCACTGCTCGACGCCATCGATGCCGATGTCCGCGCAGGCCACGAGCACACCCGTGGTTCCACTCCTCTCACAACCGTGAGGCCTCCACACGAGCTCCGTGACGCTCAATAGCGGTAATGATCCGCCTTGTAGGGACCGTCCACGGGCACACCGATGTAGTCCGCTTGCTCGGGGGTGAGCCGGGTGAGCTTGACCCCTATTTTGGCGAGGTGGAGCCGGGCGACCTCCTCATCGAGGTGCTTGGGCAATACCTTCACCTCGCCCGCCTTGTAAATCTCTTTGTTTTTCCAGAGATCCAGTTGCGCGAGTGTCTGGTTTGTAAAACTGTTAGACATCACGAAGCTCGGGTGGCCTGTGGCGCATCCGAGGTTGACCAGTCGGCCCTCGGCCAACATGTAAATGCTATTGCCTGCGGTAAATGTATATTTGTCAACCTGGGGCTTGATGTTTTGCTTCACTACGCCCGGGGCGCTATTGAGACGGTCAATCTGGATCTCGTTGTCAAAGTGACCGATATTGCAAACGATTGCCTGGTCCTTCATCTTTTCCATGTGCTCCAGGCGGATGATGTCCTTGTTGCCGGTGGTGGTGACATAGATATCCCCCCAACCAAGCGTGTCTTCCACGGGCAGCACGCGGTATCCTTCCATCGCCGCCTGCAACGCGCAAATCGGATCCACCTCGGTGACAACGACCTGTGCGCCCTGACCGCGCAGCGCGTGTGCACACCCTTTGCCGACATCGCCATAGCCGCAGACCACACCGACTTTTCCGGAAATCATCACATCGGTGGCGCGCTTGATGCCATCGACAAGCGACTCGCGGCAGCCATACAGGTTGTCGAACTTCGACTTGGTGACGGAATCGTTGACATTGATGGCGGGCACTAACAGCGTGCCGGCCTTGGCCATCTGATAGAGCCGGTGGACGCCGGTCGTCGTTTCCTCGCTGACGCCCTTCCACTCCTTGACGATTGCATGGAAAATCCCGGGTTGTTTTCCCTGGATGTCTTTCAGCAGGTTTTTGATGACCTGTTCCTCGTAGCTGCCGGACGGCGTGCTGATCCAGTTAGAGCCATTCTCCATTTCATATCCCTTGTGGATGAGGAGCGTGGCGTCACCGCCGTCATCGACGATCAATTGCGGGCCGAGATTTTGCGGGTTGACGAGAGCCTTCCAGGTGCACCACCAGTATTCCTCGAGCGTTTCGCCCTTCCAGGCAAAAACCGGGACGCCCGTGACGGCAATCGCGGCCGCCGCGTGGTCCTGGGTCGAGAAAATGTTGCAGGATACCCAGCGGACTTGCGCGCCCAGATCGACCAGTGTCTCAATGAGCACCGCCGTCTGAATCGTCATGTGCAGCGAGCCCATAATCCGCACGCCCCGCAATGGTTTGTCAGGGCCATACTTCGCACGGGTGGCCATCAGACCGGGCATTTCATGCTCGGCAATTTCAATTTCCTTGCGGCCGAAATCGGCGAGCGAGAGGTCACGAACTTTGTAATCTGTCATGGAGAAGCGATGGGTAATGGTGGATGGGTGAGTGGTGAGTGGCGAGAAGCATCGATCAGCCGACGGCTTTTTTGAGCGCGGCCGCCTTGTCCGTGGCCTCCCAAGTGAGGTCCTTGTCGGCCTTGCCGAAATGACCGTAATTCGTGGTTTTCGAGTAAATCGGACGCAACAGGTTGAGCTGTTTGACAATGTCGGCGGGCTTGAAGGAAAATACTTTCAAAATACCTGCTAGAATTTTCGTGTCGCTCACCGTGCCGGTGCCAAAAGTATCGACATGGACGCTGAGGGGATTCGGGTGGCCGATGGCATAGGCGAACTGGACTTCGCAGCGGCTGGCGAGACCTGCCGCAACAACATTCTTGGCCACCCAGCGACCCATGTAGGCGGCCGAGCGATCGACCTTTGACGGGTCCTTGCCCGAGAAGGCACCGCCCCCATGACGGCCGGTGCCGCCATAGGTATCGACAATGATCTTGCGGCCTGTGAGGCCGGAATCGCCTTGAGGGCCACCGACCACGAACTTGCCGGTCGGGTTGATGAGATACGCGGTTTCCCGGGTGAGCAGGTTTTTCGGAAGCACCTTTTTGATCACCTGCTCGATGCAGAATTTCTCGATCGTGGCGTGCGAAACATCCGCCGCGTGCTGAGTCGAAATCACCACGTTCACAATGCGCGTCGGCTTGCCGTCAACGTATTCCACAGCAACCTGCGACTTCGCATCAGGCCTCAGCCACTTGGCGAGTTTGCCGGCCTTGCGAATGCGCGTGAGTTCGCGGCCGAGGCGATGCGCAAACATGATCGGCGCGGGCATGAGCTCGGGCGTTTCATCGCAGGCATAACCAAACATGATGCCCTGGTCGCCTGCTCCCTGCTCCGCGTGCTTCTTGCCTTCCGCCTTCTTCGCGTCCACCCCTTGCGCAATGTCCGGCGACTGCGTGGTTAGATAATTGTTGATGAAAATTTTGTCGGCATGAAACATATCATCGTCGTTGACATACCCGATGCCGCGCACTGCATCCCGGATCACTTGCTCGATATTGATCACCGAACCAATCGGCTTTCTGCCGATTTTCGGAATCGTGATCTCACCCCCCACCACCACCATGTTGCTCTTCACAAACGTTTCGCAGGCTACACGGCTTTTCGGATCGACTGCCAGGCAGGCGTCAAGAATCGCATCGGAAATGGTGTCGCAAACCTTGTCGGGGTGCCCTTCACCAACGGACTCGGAAGAAAAAATGTAGGTGCTCATGTGTTTTTTAATTTTCATATCGTCAAATCGGGATGCGTAGATACAATGGGCCTGCCATGGCGTCAATGCTGAAATCGTTAAAATTGCTTTCCGACCCAACGCGCCTCCGGATTTTGATTTTGCTCGGCCGCGAAACGCTGTCAGTCGTCGAGCTCCAGGAAATCCTCGGCATGGGCCAAAGCCGGATTTCCACCCAGCTGTCCCAGCTCAAGACGGCCGGCTTGGTCACCGATGAACGCAGCGGAAAAAATAACATGTATTCCTGCACCGCCGACCCGGATCTCATGGAGGTCGCCCAACTCGCGGCTGCAGAAGTCCCGGAAATTCCAGCCGATCTCGCGTCATTGCGACACCTGTTAGAAAAACGCAAGGACCATGCCCGCGCGTATTTTGACGAACTGGCAGGCCGCTTTGGGAAA
The DNA here is from genome assembly GCA_903930425.1 of Akkermansiaceae bacterium. GTDB lineage: Bacteria > Verrucomicrobiota > Verrucomicrobiia > Verrucomicrobiales > Akkermansiaceae > Luteolibacter. Next base: position 15,076 of record CAIYYV010000195.1, read on the forward strand.
AACTACGTGCCCGGCCGCTCATGGAAAGCCCTGGCCGAGGCGCTCCTCAAAGTGCTTCCGATGCGGGTGGTGGCCGATCTGGGTGCCGGCGAAGGAACTTTGGCGCAACTGCTCGCCCAACGCGCCGAACACGTCATCGCCGTCGATTTATCGCCCAAGATGGTCGAGTTCGGCCAGGCCCTCGCCCTCCGGAACGGGCTCACCAATCTGGAATTCCGGGTAGGCGACATCGAGGATCCTCCCATCACTGATCAATCGCTCGATCTCGCGATCCTCAGCCAGGCACTCCATCACGCGGAACACCCGCAACGCGCCATCGATGCCGCCCTGCGCGTCCTCAAACCCGGCGGGCACCTCATCGTGCTCGATCTCGTCCACCACCAATTCGAAGAAGCCCGCGACCTTTATGCAGATCGCTGGCTCGGGTTTTCAGAAAGCGGCCTCGCGGCGATGTTCGAAAAAGCGGGGTTCCAGGCTGTCGAAACCCTCATCGCCGATCGGGAAAATTCCGCCCCGAACTTTCAAACACTGCTGGGCATCGGCACCCGCCCGAATTCGGCTGCAGGATCGACTGACCCGTGATGGCATTGCTCTAAGTTCTGCAGTCCTGATTCAACGAGAAGCCCAAGAGCTCAGCATCAGCCGGACCCTTTCCCTTGGGGCACAATTGACTTGCAGTCATTCAAAATTTCCGTCATGGCTTACATCTTATGAAACAAGGATGCATGATCGCTTCGGGTATTGGACTTGTCTTGTTGCTGATATTGGGTGCAATCATTTTCTGGGTTTTCCGACTTTCGGCTCCGATGGTTACGGAAGGAGAAAATTTCCTCAACACACTGGGGTCGGGATCCACCCAAGCCGCCTATGCAATGACTTCGGCCACTTTGCGTTCCGGTCAAACCCAGGAGGATTTTGCGCGCACCACGAAAGCATACGGACTCGATGGCTTCCAATCCGCTTCTTGGTCGAACCGAAAAATCAACAATGATCGCGGAATCCTCGAAGGCACCGCCCGCACCAAAACCGGTGGCTCCGTGCCCCTCACCATCGAAATGATCCTCGAAAACGGCATCTGGAAAGTGCTTTCCATCAAAGGCCCGCAAGTCGGTGCCAGCACCGGCCCCGTGATCGAAAATGAACCTGATGACATATCAATACCCGCACTCGCCGCCCCCACTCCCGATGAGGCGAGTCGCTTGGTTCTTGCGTCGATACTCGCTTTCAACGACGCGGTTCAAGCCAAATCCTTCGACGCCTTTCACGCTGGCATTTCAACACAATGGCAGGAACAAATCACACCCGCCAAACTGCTCGAGGTTTTCCAATCCTTCATCAGTTCGGAGATCGATCTCACTCCAGTCAAATCCGTTAGCCCCGTCTTCAAATCCCCGCCCGCAATGAATGATGACGGTATTCTTCTTCTCGAAGGATCCTATCCAACCACTCCTAACAAAGTATACTTCAAGCTCAAATACGTCGCCCAAGACGACAAGGCATGGAAGCTTTTCGGGCTGAATATCAATGTCAAAGAGTGAACGTGACGCCGCTTGAGATGGCGCTCGCCATGACCCCGCCTACAGGCTGCGCGATTTTAAGGAATAAGGAAGATTCCTTTCCTCAGACATTACTGGCTCTGCACACTTGCCAGATCCGCGATCGCCCGCCATTTTCGGCCCATGTCACGCACGCACCGCATCACAGTCCTCGCCGGGGACGGCATCGGCCCGGAAGTGATGGCCGAGGCTTTACGCATCCTCGACGCCATTGAAACCCGTGGCAATTTCAACGTCGCTCGTACCGCTCACCTCGTCGGTGGCGCCGCCATCGATGCCACCGGCCATCCACTTCCCCCCGAAACCTTGCTGGCCTGCGAGCAAGGGAATGCCATCCTCTTCGGCTCGGTCGGCGGCCCTCGGTGGGAGCATCTACTGCCTGACCTCCAACCGGAACGGGGTGCCCTACTCCCCCTCCGGAAACACTTCGACCTCTTCGCTAACCTGCGCCCAGGCATCTGCCTCCCGGCCCTCACCCACGCCTCACCTATCAAACAAGAATTCATCGCCGATGGATTTAACGTGCTTTGTGTCCGCGAACTCACAGGCGGCATCTATTTTGGCTCGCCCAAAGGCCGCCACGAGATCCAGGGCGAACCCGTCGCATTCGACACCATGATTTACAAAAAAAGTGAAATCGAACGGATCGCCCGTGTGGCGTTTACCGCCGCGATGGGCCGAACAAAACGCCTGCTTTCGGTCGATAAGGCGAACGTGCTTGCCTCCTCTGTTTTGTGGCGCGAAACGCTGATCGAAATCGCCCGAGAATTCCCGGAGGTGGAACTTTCACACATGTATGTGGACAACGCCGCCATGCAACTCATCCGACGCCCCGCTTCATTCGACGTGCTTGTCACGGAAAACCTCTTTGGCGACATCCTCTCTGATGAAATGGCCATGATTTCAGGTTCGCTGGGCATGCTGCCCTCCGCCTCACTCGGCAACCCGGGATCGAATGGACTTTCCTTCGGCATGTATGAACCCTCCGGTGGCTCCGCCCCTGACATCGCCGGAAAATCCCTCGCCAACCCGATCGCCCAGATCCTTTCGCTTGCCATGCTGTTGCGTTTTTCTCTAGGTGAAACTGCCGCAGCCGACAGCATCGAAAATGCCGTGAGTCTAACCATTCGTGACGGTTTTCGCACAGTCGATATTGCAACAGGTCGTCCAGATGAAATAAAAGTAGGCACCGCCGCCATGGGCGAGGCCATACTTGCGCGTCTCGACCCCTAACACGTAACTTGCTGCTCAGCCGATTCCTTTTTGCAGATCCCGGGCACTCCAGAGGGTGCCGGCCGCGGCGGTGCCGGCACCGCGCCATTTCCGGGCGCCGTCCTTGCGTTTCTCGCCGAACCGTCCCCGGCA
>CAIYYV010000196.1 GCA_903930425.1 Akkermansiaceae bacterium
ATGGAAAAGTTCAATGCCAAGGAATGGGTGGCACTCGCCCGGCGAGCAGGCTTCAAATACATCGTTGTCACTTGCAAGCACCACGAAGGGTTCCACATGTGGGACACCGCCTTCTCCGATTATAAAATCACCAAGACTCCGTTCGGCCGTGACTATATCAAGGAATTGGTCGACGCCTGCCATGCTGCGAAGATGCCCATCGGGTTCTATTTTGCGCAGCGTGAGTGGTATCACCCGGACTATCAACCGGTCGACTTGGCAAAAGTCACCCAGAAGGGCATCAACTGGCAGTTGAAGCCCGGCCAAACGAGCCCGCTCGGCCAGCGTCATGCGAAGTATTTGGACTACATGCGCAAAGCTATCCGCGAGTTATGCACCAAGTATGGAAAGATCGATATCTGGTGGTGGGACGCCGTGTCATGGAATGGCATGTTTACCAAGGAAATGTGGGACGCGGAAAACATAACCCGCATGATCCGTCAATTACAGCCATCCATCGTCATCAACAATCGAGCCTCATTGCCCGGAGATTTTGACACTCCGGAAGGACGTCTCGGCACCTATCAGGATTGGCGGGCATGGGAGTCATGCATCCCGCTCTCTGATGCCTGGTGCTATACCGGAAGCCCGGCCCATTCATTCGAGCAAGTCCTCCATCTCGTCGTCGGTGCCGCCTGCGGCAATGGCAATTTGCTCTTGTCCTGGGGCCCCCGCTGGAATGGCGCGTTCGATGAGGCTCAAACAAATCGTTTGTTAGAAATCGGCGACTGGCTCAAGGTCAACGGTGCCTCCATTTACGGCACTCGTGGCGGGCCGTGGAAACCTACGCCGTGGGGCGGTTCGACACGCCGTGGCAACACCGCATATCTTCACGTGTTCCAGCGCCCGAACGGCGATCTCATCCTGCCCGCCATCGCAGGTCGGCAAGTCACCGCTGCCAAAGACTTAGCCTCCGGCGATGCCGTGCCATTCAGGCAAAGCGCGTCCAGCCTCGCTCTCACCATTCCTGGCCAGGGAGCCATCAACGGTGATCTCGTGATCGCTCTGACAATGAATGGCCCGCTCGACGGCCTGCCGTCCATCGCGGCGGATGAGCCCGGTTGTGCGTTCGCGATGGATGCCAGCACCTACGGCACCATCGTCTCGCGCCATGCCAAGGTGACTGCCAGTTCGACCTCGGAGTGGATGCCCGCAGACGGCGGAGCCACCCTCGTCGCGGCCACGGCGCCCGCCTCGTTTGCTTTTCACACCGCGCCGGAGGCGGCCCCGCAGGTGGTGATTGATCTCGGCAAGCCCATCAAGGTGACCGGCTTGTTCATCCGCAATGCCAACCCGGAAAATTCCATGGAACGGATGAGCACTCTCACCGCCAGCGTTTCAAACGATGGATCGAGCTGGACGGAAATCTGGAGGGCTTCCCAGAATGCAGCACTCTGGCAAGTGCCCGTCACTCAACTCGTTTCCGGCGCGCAAATTCCCGGCCGCAACGTGAGATATATCCGCCTGCAAACCCATCCGCAGTCGCCCGAGCCACTTCTTCTCAAACAGGTCGAGGTTTATGGAAAGGAATCGTGAAAATGAAACAACCAATGAAATCGATGAATCCACAAAACAAGGTTGCCGTCACCGCAGTGTCGCTGCTGTTCGCGCTGCACTCGGTGCGTGCGGCGGAAATCATCCCAGCGTTTCCTCCGGTAGATGAGGGGATGGTTTGTTATGTACTCCAAGAGCCGAAGAAGGATGATGAATCGGCCCTCAGGGTCGAATTGATCGCCGGTAAGTCAGTCGAAACCGATGGAGTGAACCGCAGCATGCTCTGTGGCAAGATCGATGAGAAAAAAGTCGAGGGCATGGCGTACTCTTGCTATATTGTCACCAGCGGGCCGGTGGCCAATACGCGGATGGGCGGCGGAACTCCCGGTTCGGCTCGCCAGTTTGTCACTGTTAGCAGCGGGCTTTTGTCTTATAACAGCCGTCTTCGCGTCGTGGTGTATGCGCCCAAGGAAATGGAGATGCGTTACCGGATCTGGAGTGCCGGTGCTGAAAATGAGTTTGACTCGACGGAACAGGATGCAGCGATCAAAAAGGCTGCAGACTCGATGATCGCCTATTCGGAAGCTGAAAAAGGCAGTGTCCGCCATGTCATGCAGTTGCCGCCAGCACAAGATGAGTATAGTCTCAGGGTAGAATTGATCGCCGGCAAGATTGTCGGGACCGATGGAGTGAATCATTACTCGTTAGAGGGCGGCATTGAGGAGAATATGATCACCGGCTGGCAATTCCCCCGCTACGATGTCACGCTGGGTGCA
>CAIYYV010000197.1 GCA_903930425.1 Akkermansiaceae bacterium
CAAAATGACACCCGTCGAATCCCCCTTGCCACCACCACTCCAGGGCAGGACGTGCGCCTTGGTCCGCAAGACCAGGTTGGCCCCGGCTTTCAATTCCGGTACAACTAACGTGTATCGGTGGTTGGTGTGCGCGGATCCCGCCGTGCCTTCATGAACATCCGTGGCGATCACGCGACCGGAATCCAACAGTTCTACAGCGTCAATCGCCAGCGCATCCGTGCCTCGCTGGAATTGATAACTGACCGTCCATGTGCCAGGCGTGAGGATTTTTTGCACTGGCAACTCAAAGGTGGTGCCGGTCTTGTATGCGGGATTGGGCGACCACGTGCCGAGTTGAAATTCGCCGACGTCTCGCCAGTAGTTGATGCCAAGGGCGTCGAAGCGGCGGCGGTGCCCATCGAGGCGTTGCCGGAACTGTTGATAATTCTTGGATCCCGGCGGACACCAGACGACCTCCGCCAACGCGCACAGTCTGGGAAAGGCGAAGAGTTCCAACCGATCCTGAGTTTCGGTGGCGCAGGTCCAGAGATTGGCCTGCGCACCGAGGATGTGTTTCGCTTCCCCAGGCGAGAGCGCCTGCGGCACGGGGTCGTAATCATAGACTTCCTGAAGCGTTTCAATCGCCGCACCAAAACCTGGCGGATGTTCTGGCAAAGCCGATTGGCGATGGTCGAAATACAGCGGTTTTTCGGGGGACATGATGGCGTCGTGACCGGTTTTGGCCGCATGGATGCCGCCGGAGGTGCCACGCCAGCTCATGACTGTGGCGCTTGGCGAAAGCCCGCCCTCGATGATTTCGTCCCAGCCGATCAGTTTGCGGCCATGTGCGTTGAGGAATTTCTCAATCCGAGCCATGAAATGCGCCTGAAGTTTGCTGCCGTTGGCGAGTTGGTGCTTTTTCATCGCGGCCTGGCAATCGGCGCAGCCGTTCCAATACTTCATGTCTACCTCGTCGCCGCTGACGTGAATATAAGTGCTGGGGAAAATGTCCATGACTTCCGTTAGAATAGCTTCGAGGAAGCGATAGGTTTCCTCCTTGCCCGCGCACATGACATTGTTGCCGGGTACCGAGGGAAAAACCGTGGCACCCATCGGAAATTCGAATAGATGATCCACTTCGGTTTTGGTGCCGCCGCAGGCAAGATTCGGATAGGCCGCCAGCGCCGCGCGCGCGTGGCCGGGCATCTCGATTTCCGGCAGGATCGTGATGTGGAGCTTCGCCGCGTAGGCGACGATCTCGCGCAGTTCCGCTTGCGAATAGAACCCGCCGTATCGGCCGATGGGCGGTTGTTCACGCCATGCGCCGACCTGCGTGAGCAATGGATATTTCCTGCTCTCGAAGCGCCAACCATGGTCATCGGTCAGATGCCAGTGAAACACGTTCAACTTGTGCATCGCCAGCAAATCGAGCCAATGCTTGATCTCGGGCACCGACTGGAAATGCCGCGACGAATCGAGCATAAACCCGCGCCAGGCGAATCGCGGCGCGTCATGGATGGCAACGCACGGCAGCGAACCGTCCGCCGCCCGAAGCTGTTTGAGCGTCTGTTCCGCATAAAACGCCCCGGCCGGTGACGACGAGCGAACAACCGCCCCGGTGGTGGAAATATCAAGTTCGTAGCCCTCCGGCGGCAACCCACCAACACGAACAAACCGGATGGCATCAAGCGCCGCCTTGTTCGCAGGCAACACGCCATCACGCCATTCGATGCTGGCCGGCAGTGGAATGAGCGCGGGATGCGCCTGCGCGAGCGCGGCGGAATTCTCCTGCGCCACAACGGTCGCGACTCCAGGGCTGACGGCGGACGCGACTAACAATAGTCCAAGGGCGGGAATATTGAGAGAGATCTTGGTTCTTATTATGGGTTTTATCATGATGATTATACGATGCTCGAAGATATATTTGTCAGGGCTGCGTCATGGCATCCCCTGATCAGGCGGAGGCGAAAAGCGGGACCGCCGTCCGCCTGGATGCAGGAGAGATCGGTGTTTCGGGTTGATAATCTTCCCTTTTCGGAATGCATCACCCGTCAATCCGGCTCGGCCCAATTGACGGGTGATGTGTGTTCATGATTACAAGCCGCCTAGGCTATCTGATAGAGAGGCCGGAGTCTCTCTTCTATCCCCTCCTGCGGAGCAGCATGCCGGAGCCGACC